>JAXEMQ010000265.1:0-12553 GCA_034099845.1 Faecousia sp. | reverse complement strand
GTCATCGGTACGGACCACTACCCCTACGGTCTGGAGCGCAGCACCACCTGGAAGAACACGGCGGACTACATCTGCGAGCTCTACGGCGTGGAGAAAATGGATCGCTTTACCCGGGACAGCAACGCTCTGATCATCTGGAGCGGCTGCCTGGAAGACATGGACCTGAAGGTGGAGGAGCCGGTTTACAGCCTGGACATTCTGCCCACCCTCTCCAACCTCTTCGGTGTGGAGTATGACTCCCGCCTGCTGGTGGGCCGGGACGTATTCTCCGGGGAGATCCCCCTGGTGCTCTGGCCGGACTACAGCTGGAAAACGGATAAGGGCACCTACGACGCCACCAACGGCCTGTTTACGCCTGCCCAGGGCGCAAGCGTGGGGGAAGATTACATCGACTATGTGTCCGCTCTGGTGCACAACAAATTCCGGTTCTGCTCCAGTGTGCAGTCCAGCTATTACTTCAACACCCTGTCGAAGCTGCTGAAATAACACAAGGGGCTGCCCTTTTGGGGCAGCCCTCTTTTTACAGCAAGCCCAGCTGCTGCTTCCAGGTAAGGATCCGGTACACCGCGTCGTCGATGACCGTTTCCGAAATCTCACCGGCGGAAACGGCATCCAGAATCGCCCGGATCTGGGTAACATAATCCGTGCAGCACAGCATGGTCACACCGGCCTTCACCGCCATAACCCCGCTCTGACCGCTGCCGTAGCTTTTCAGCGCGCCCATGGACAGGTCATCCGTCAGAATGACACCGGAAAAGCCCATCTCCTCCCGCAGGTAGGCCACCACATTCCCGGACAGGGAGGCCGGGTTCTGGGAATCCAGCGCTGTTACCGTATTGTGGCTGAGCATCACCGCCCCCAGCCCGGTTTGGATTCCTGCGGCAAAGGGCAGCAGATCCCGGCTTTCCAGCTGAGAAAGGGGCCGGTCATCCACGATCCTCTCAAAATGGGTATCCCCGTTTTCTCCATAGCCGGGGAAATGTTTCATCACGCCCCCCACGCCGTATTCTGCCATCCGCTCCAAACTCTGAGAAACGAACCGTCCGGTGGTTTCCGGATCCGCCCCCAGGGACCGGCTGTAGAGAAAGGAGCCGGGCCTTTGGGCTATGTCGCACACCGGCGCCAGGTTCACATTCAGCCCCAGGTCACTGAGAAGAAAGGCCTTTTCCGATTCCAGACTCAGCACCAGCTCAAGACCGCCCTGTTCATAAAGGCTCCGGGGAGAGGGGAAGGGTTCCGGACGAAAGGCTTTGAACCCGCTGATCCGGGTAACGGTGCCGCCCTCCTCGTCCACGGCCAGAAGCAGCGGAATCCGGCTGGCAGCCTGGAAGGAACGAAGTTTCTCCCGCAGCGTATCCGGTGTCTGGCCTTCAAAATCCCGGCCAAAAAGCACAAAGCCCCCCGGACGGTAACGGGCGATGTCCTCCAGCGCCCCCGTTTCCGGGCAGCGGGTCAGGATCATCTGTCCCACCTTTTCTTCCGGGCTCATGGCTGCCAGCAGCTCCAGGATGGGATCCCCGGGCTGCTCCGCCCGCAAAGCCGGCTCCCGGGTTGTCTCCGCTGCCCCCGCTGCCTCCACCGTCTCCGGCACGGCTGCGGCAGGCACCGGTTCCGCTTTCGCCCCGCAGCCCGCCAGCAGCAGCGCCAGGGCAAGAATCCAAACGCTCTTCACCTTCTGTCCGCTCCGATCCGGCTGTTCAGCCAATTCATCCGAAGATATACAACGGTAAACACCGCCGCCGCCAAGAACCAGGTCAGGGGGTAGCACAGGCAGAGCATAAACAGGGTATGTCTGGCCCGCACCACCGTGGCCAGCCACACCACCCGGACCACACAGACACAGACGCAGGTAATGAGGGTGGGCTTTACCGAATCTCCCACGCCCCGCAGGGTACCGGCGAAGATCTCCACCGGCATGAACACCGCTTCAAAGGGTACAATGATGGACATCATATAGGCGCCGCTTTCAATGACGCCCGGGTCCAGGGTATAAATTCCCAGAATGAACCGGCGGAACAGCAGCATCAAAAGGCTCAGAACGCCCACGGTGCCGACGCTCATGGCCAGGCATACCCGCACACTCTGCTTGACCCGGTCATAACGCTGGGCACCGAAATTCTGCCCCACGAAGGTGGTGATTGCCACGCCGAAGGCGCCGGACACCATCCAGACCAGAGCGTCGGTTTTCCCGAAGGCCGTCCAGGCGGCCATCACCACCGGACCGAAGGAATTGATGCCGGACTGGATCAGGGTGTTGGACAGATCGAAGGTCACAAACTGCAGCCCCGCGGGAATGCCGATGAACAGAATTCTGCGCAGCAGCCTTCCGTCCAGCCGGAGGGCGGACAGGCGCAGGGGATTCTCCTTCTCCCGCAGCAACACCACCAGCAGAATCCCCGCGCTGACAATCTGGGAAAATACCGTGGCCAGAGCCACGCCTACAACCCCCATGCCAAATACCACCACCAGCACCACATCCATTACGATGTTTGTCAGGCAGGCGGCGATCAGAGACAGAACGGGTCTTCTGGAGTCCCCCATGGCCCGCAGAATTCCCGCCTCCATATTATACACCATGGAGGCCAGGGCCCCGGCAAAATAGATGCGCACATAGGTGGATGCCATGCCCAGGCACTCCTGAGGGGTGCGCATCCACCGGAGCACCCGGGGGCCCAGCAGGCAGCCCAGCGCCGTCACCAGAACGCCCAGCACCAGAGACAGGGAAAAGCCCGTATGCAGGGCGTTGTCCACCGCTTTTTTGTCGTTGGCGCCGCAGAATTGGGACAGAATCACCGTAGCGCCGGAGCTGAGTCCCACAAAGAAGCCGTTGATCATATTCACCAGGGGCCCGGTGGTCCCCACCGCCGCCAGGGCCTGGGTACTGACGAATCGGCCCACGATGACGGTATCCACCGTATTGTACATCTGCTGGAAAAAGGTTCCCAGCAGAATCGGGAAGAAAAACAAAAGAATCTGTTTCCAGATGACCCCTTCCGTAATCTGCCGGGACACGGCCCGAGCTTTCATGGTCTTCCCCTCCCTTTCTCTGCATTTCTCCCAGCATTCTAACACAGAAACCGTCGCTTGTCTACGGGCGCGGGCCCCTTGGGAACAGGGACCGTTTTCCCTGAAACCCGCAGCCTGTGAAAAACGCCCCAGGGGCAGGCCCCTGGGGAAAGTTCAAATATCCGGCTCCAGAATTTCCACAATCTCCGTGGGGCCCTCCAGCAGGAGCTGCTCCACCCGGCTTTCTCCCCGGATGGTCAGCTTCAGGGTACCGCCGGGGACATGGGCCGTCAGGCTGTTGTCCTTCAGGAGGCCCTTTTTCCACAGCACGCAGGCGGTGGAGCCGCAGCCGGTGCCGCAGGCCAGGGTGAAGTCCTCCACCCCCCGCTCAAAGGTCAGCACATCCGCCTCCCCGGGCCCTGTCAGCCGGTAGTAGTTTACGTTGGCCCCCTTGGGAAAAGCGGGGTCAAACCGCAGTGCCCGCATCTGCTCCCGCAGAGAAGCCTTGCAGGCGAACAGATCCTTTTCACACTGTCTGACCGCATGGGGCACACCGGGATTGCCCAGCTCCACATAGGCGGTGTCTCCCTTTCGGTTCAGGTCCAGCACACTGGGGGTATTCAGGGCCACCCGATACAGGCTTTCGGACACCCGCCAGCCCTCCACCGGCCCGGCCAGAGTCCGGAAGACCATATGCTCCCCCGCGGCCCCAATGTGGTAGGCAAACCGGGCGATGCACCGGGCGCCGTTGCCGCACATCTCTCCCCGGGTACCGTCGGAATTGTAGAAGATCATCTCAAAATCCGCGTCTTCCGCATCCCCCACCGCCAGCAGGCCGTCGGCATGACGCAGGGCGCAGAGCTTTTTCGCCGTTTCGGCAAAGTTCATCTGAAGGCCCCGGGCATCGAACACCATAAAGTCATTGCCCGCGCCGTTCATGTAAAAAACCTTCATGCTTTTACCCCAGAAGTCCGTCCATATTGTAGATGCCGGGAGCCTTGCCGCAGACAAACCGGGCGGCCTCCACCGCGCCGTCGGCAAACATGGCCCGGTTGTGGGCCTCGTGCCGCAGGGTCAGGGTCTGGCTGGGGGTGCAGATGTGGACCTCGTGAATGCCCACCACATTGCCCATACGCAGAGAGGAAATGCCCACCTCTTCCCGGGTACGCTTGCCCTCCCCGGCCCGTCCGCAATGCTCGGTGGCCTGGGGCCGGGCCTGCTGCACCGCCTGGAACAGCATATGGGCGGTGCCGCTGGGGGCATCCACCTTCCGGTTGTGGTGGATCTCCACAATCTCAATATCCGCCTCCGGGAAGGCGGCGGCAGCCTGTCTGGCAAGGCGGCACAGCACCGCAATGCCCAGACTCATATTTCCGGAATAAAACAGGGGAATCTTCTCTCCGGCGGCGTAAATGCGCTGCTTTTCCGCCTCCGTATGGCCGGTGGTGCCGATGACCACGGCGCAGCCCCGGCTTTCGGCGTAGTCCAGCACCTCAGAAACCGCGCTGTGATGGGAAAAATCAATGATCACGTCGGCGTTCACGTCTCCCAATTCCCCAAAGGTCCTGGGCACGCCGTTTTCGCCGTCAATGCTGACCTTGCCGGCCACCTCGTTTCCGAGGGCGGCGCAGATCAGCCGGCCCATGGCGCCGTTGGCGCCGCAGACGACCGCCTTCATACCCGTACCCCCAGACGGCGCATCTCCGCCAGCAGCTTTGCCCGGTTCCCCTCTTCCATGGGGGTCAGGGGCAGGCGGATATACTCCTTGCCGAAGCCCATGGCGCTGACGGCAGCCTTGGCGGGGATGGGGTTTACCTCGCAGAACAGCAGGTTGATGAGGTTCAGATACCTGCACTGAAGCCGGGCAGCCTCGGCAACGTCCCCGGCGAAGAAGGCGTTTGTCATGGCCACCGCCTCTTTGGGCACCACATTGCTCAGCACGCTGATGGTGCCCTTGCCGCCCATGGACAGGATGGGCACAGTCAGACCGTCTTCACCGGAATAGACATCCAGCTTGTCGCCGCAGCGGGCAAAGAGCTCCACCACCTGGCTCATATTGCCGCTGGCCTCCTTGATGGCGGCGATATTGGGATGCTCCGCCAGCTTCTCCACCGTGGCGGGCAGCAGATTGCAGCCGGTACGGGAGGGTACATTGTAAAGGATGATGGGCTTGTCCACCCTGTCGGCAATGGCGGTAAAGTGGGCAATGAGGCCGTTCTGGGTAGCCTTGTTGTAGTAAGGTGTTACCACCAGCAGGGCATCGGCCCCGGCCTTCGCGGCATCCACGCTGTACTCAATGGCGTGCTGGGTGTTGTTGGTGCCGGTGCCCGCGATTACGGGAATCCGGCCCGCCACCCGGTCAATGGTGAAACGGATCACCTCTTTGCGCTCGTCAGGACTCAGGGTGGCGCTTTCGCCGGTGGTGCCCACGGCTACCAGCGCATGGATGCCCTGAGAAAGCTGGAAGTCAACAAACCGGCCCAGGGCCTCGTAGTCCACCCCCTCGGGGGTCATGGGGGTAACCATGGCGGTTGCCATTCCGGTAAAGATTGTCTGTTTCATTTTCTTTTGTCCTTTCTTTTAAGGGGTGAACTGATTGAAGTATTCATACAGGGGGATGAGGTCTTCCAGCATGGTCTTTGCTCTGGCTCCCAGCCGGGGGCCAAAGATCTCTTCTCCCACTTCTTCCGTGCGAATGCAGCCGATGTCCGTCTTCCAGGCATAGAAGGGTGCCAGCCCATCGCTGGGCGCCGGTTTCGGCCGTTTGTAGGTCTGGGCGGTGACGGGCACGCCGGTTTTTCGCTCCGTATCCCGCAGAAGCGTCAGAAATTCGTCAGGGTTCCCGGCAATGCGCTGCCGGAATTCCTCCATGGCGGAAGCTCTGGGGTGCCACAGGCTGAAGCCGTAGCTGACCCCCTCCGGCCGAAATTCAAAGAACAGGCAGGGGTTTTCCGCCCACCAATCCACATCCCGGCGGATGCAGATCCACAGGCTCTCCTTGTAGGGCAGCGGATGGTGCAGTCTCGCGTCCCGGTAGATCCGGCTGACCTTCAGAATATTGCCCGGTCTTTCCTGAAAGGGCTCAAACAGCTCCCTTCCCAGAGCCTTCATGGGCTCGTACAGGGTATCCACATACTGTTTTTTGTGCTCCAGGAACCAGTCCCGGTTGTTGTTCATTCGAATGCCCCAGAGGAAATCCACCGTCTCGGGGGTGAAGCCAGTAAACATTCTTTTGCCTCGCTTAGTCATAATTTGGGCGGATTGTTCATCCAGATCAGCTTGTTTTTCTTTTTTTCCGGCACCTCCCGGTCCGGGATCTCCAGGGTATAGCGCTCATAGGCATTGATAACGGCGGTACCGTTGTATTCCGTCACCCGCTGACATTGACTGCCGTAGGTCATATGTACATGGCCGTGGAGATGGTAGGCGGGCCGGTACTTGTCCAGGAAGGTGCGCAGGGATGGGAAGCCCCAGTGGGCCATATCCTCGCTGTCCCCCAGGCCCTCTGCCGGGGCGTGGGTCACCAGGATGTCCACGCCCCCCGCCTTGCGGATGGGCCAGCGCAGGCGAAGAATCCTGCCCCGCATCTCCCGGTCCGTATACTGGTGGGGGCCGGGATGATACTTCCGGCAGCCCCCCAGGCCCATGATCCGCAGGCCGTTGTATTCCACGACCTTGCCGTCAATGTTGTCGCAGCCCTCGGGCGGGATCCGCTCATAGATTCCGTCGTGGTTTCCCGGTACATACAGCACCGGGCACCGGGCCATGGTTACCAGAAAGCTCAGATAGCCGGGATTCAAATCTCCGCAGGAAATAATCAGCTGGTAGTCCGCCAGCCGCCCGGGGACATAGTAATCCCACAGAGCGGGACAGGCTTCATCCGAGATTACCAGGATCTTCATGGACTGTTTCCTCTTTCTTTCCGGCATTGCCTTCCTTGTAAATGCCCAGTTCCTCTACCATGGGGCGGGCACAAGGGAGAATCTCCGAGGGCTTAGGCAGGCTGCCCACCACATTGTCGCACAGCCAGTCCATATGCAGCAGTTCATCGGGGGTAAAGGTTGTGGTGCCGTCATTTTTCACCGTGCCGTCCTGGGCAACGATTTTCCGGGCAAAGGGATCCAGCCACTTGCCCGCGATGGAATCCTGCAAAAACCGGGCCATGGTCCCTATGCCGGTGGGCAGCCGGTCTGAAAGGTTCACCGAAATCACGCCGCTGTCCATACCCAGCCAGTAGTTGAGGGCCGCGTGGCCGCTTTTTTCCCGTTTCCAGGTGCCGGCAAACATGGAAGAAAGCACGAATTCATAGAACTTTCCCCAGAGCCACACGGGAGAGCCCAGAGGGATCATCTCTCCCATATCGTCCATCAGATAGGTGCCGTAGGTGCAGAAATCCAGATACATCTTGCTGTCCCCGGGCATATCCCGGTTGGAGATCACACGGATGCCGTCGGCGAAGAAGTCCGCCTGGTGGTTGCCCTCCGTGCAGGACCAGCGCAGCTGGATCTGAGCCCGGGGGTTGGTAAACTGGGCGCCCAGGGCAAAGGCATTGATGTTTGCCAGCTGGCCGTAGATGGGATAGGAGGCGATGTAGCCGATGCGGTTGTTCTGGGCCAGGGCACCGGCAATGGCGCCGGTGATAAACTTGCCCTCGTATACCCGCCCGTAATAGGAGCAGACACTGGAATAGGGCTGATCCACAGAGCAGTTGAGAAACTGCACCTTGGGATATTTGACTGCCGCCTTCAATGTGGCGGGGCGCAGCAGCGGCGCGGTGGTAAACACCACCTGTGCCCCCTCGGACACCGCCAGCTCCACCAGCCGTTCCGCCTCCTCCGGGGTATTGGCATTGAAATAGCTCTTGACCGTCAGCTTGTTGCCCAGCACCTTCTGCAGGTATTCCCTGCCCTGATCATGACCCAGCACCCAGCCGGAGGTGGCAGGGGTAAGCTGATGGACAAAGGCCACATTCAGGTACATCGGCGTGGAAATCCAGTCCAGAATACCGCCCTTGGCGGTGGTGTCCGCCGTGGTGCGGACCTGAATGGAGTCGTGGCTGGCAGAGGAAATCACATCATAGCGCAGTGCCGTCAGGGTCTTGCGGATCTCCGGCACGGGCATTTTCCCCAGGTCCTGGTAGCTGTACAGCTGAAGCCAGAGCAGCAGCGCTTCCTCCGGAAGCACATCCTCCTTCAGCGGGCCCAGCTGGGAAAAGGCATCCCGAAAGTAGGAAAAATAGGCACGAAAGGTCCGGCGTTCCTCCTCCGTCCACTGCTCCCCGGGCTGCTTGCCCAGGCGGCTCAGCAGCTTGGCGTAATGGCCGGGCCTGCGGAACTGCACCGCATAGAGCCGGCTGGCTTTGAAGAAATCCAGAAATTCATAATACGCCTGGATTCTGGGGTCGTCGGATTTGTCCGGCAGAATTCGTTTGACTATGGCCGGAATCCGGGGAGAGCCGAAGTAACGCAGCACGCTGACCCGCTTGTTGCCCTCCTGGACGTAGAAATTGCCCAGATACTCGTAGCAGGTGATGGCATCCCGGATGCCCACGTCTCCCAGATGAGCGGCGCACAGATTCATCCATTTCCCGGCAAACTCCGTTTTGGCGTCCAGCAGCGGCAGAAAGCCCGGAGAAAAGGCAGCGATCCGGCCGGCCGTCTTGGTACCGACAATACGCTCCGAAGGAATCTCCAGCAGTCCCAGCTCCTGCACCACCTGGGCCCCGTTTTCCGGGAGAATCTCATCCAGAACCGCGGGGTTTGTCGCTTTTCCCTGGGCGGCCAGCTCACTGACCTCCCGCTGGCCCAGTTTAAGGGCCCGGTTATACTCTTCCGATACCATCTGTGCCGCAATTTCCATGATGCTGCTCCCTTCGTTTTCTGATTATCATATCATATTTTGTTTGAAAAAGCAACCGAAAGGAAGGCCGGTTGCTTTTCCGCTTCCGCTGTGGTAAAATGAGCCCGCAGGCGGTTTTTTCCGCCGCTTTGGAGGTTCTTATGTGTAAAGATCGAAAGAAAAAACGGCTCTGGCCTCTGGCGCTGTGCGCGCCCCTGGGGGTACTGGCCTATTTCTGCAAATTTGTTCTGCCGGGCTACGGCTTTTCCTTCCTGGTTTGCCTGTGTCTCATCGCCCTGATCCTGTTTTACACCGGAATGCCCTTTGTAACGGATCGGTTCCCGGTTTTCGGCAAGGTGCTGACCCGGACCGTCAGTGCGCTTCTGGCCCTGGGGCTTGCGGTCTGCGCCGTAACGGAGGGCTTCGTCATCAAGGCCAGCTTCGGCTCCCCCAACGAGCAGACAGACTATGTGGTGGTGCTGGGGGCCAAGGTCCGCTCCTGGGGACCCTCCGTATCCCTGTGGGACCGGATCTACGCCGCGGCAGACTACCTGAAGGCCCACCCGGAGGTCATCGCCGTGGTTTCCGGCGGTCAGGGCGCCGACGAGCCGGAAACGGAGGCCGGCTGTATGTACCGGGAACTGGTAAACCTGGGTGTGGAGCCGGAACGGATTCTGATCGAAGACCGGGCCAAATCCACCTGGGAAAACATCCGTTTTTCTCTGGATCTCATTGAAGCGGAAACCGGAACCCGCCCCGCAAAGCTTGGGGTGGTGTCCAGCGAGTACCACCTGTTCCGGGCCAGCCTTTTCGCCAAAAACGCCGGGGTTCAATTTGTGGGCATTCCCGCAAAAACCTCCCGCCTGGGTCAGAAAATCAACCACTTTATGCGGGAAGTCGCCGGCGTCTGGCACTACATTCTGTTGGGAGGAAGCTACGATGTCTGACTACGAAAACGAGGTTCTGAAGGAACTCCATGACCGCCGGTCCGTCCGCGCCTTTACCGGCGCCCCCATTCCCCCGGAAGCCCGGCAGGCCATTCTGGAAGCCGCGGCTCAGGCCCCTTCCGCGGGCTGCCAGCAGCTTTATACCATTTTGGACATCCGGGACCCGGATCTCAAAGCCGCTCTTGTGAAAACCTGTGACAACCAGCCCTTTATTGCCCAGGCGGATCTGGTCCTCATCTTCTGCGCCGACTGCCGGAAGTGGTACCAGGGCTTTGCCGACTGCGGCTGCGATCCCCGGAAGCCCGGAGCAGGCGACCTGCTGCTGGCCGTCAGCGACGCAAACATTGCCGCCCAGAATGCGGTAACCGCCGCCTGGAGTCTGGGCATCGGCAGCTGCTATATCGGCGACGTCATGGAAAACTGCGAGGAGCAGCGAAAACTGCTGGACCTTCCGAAATACGTATTCCCCGCCGCCATGGTGGTGTTCGGCTGCCCCACGGAACAGCAGCTCCGCCGGGAAAAGCCCCGGCGGGCGCCTTTGGAGCAAATTGTTTTCCGGGACCGGTACCCGGATATGACCGAAGCCCAACGAAAGGCCCTCTTTGACCGGGCACCGGAAAAGCCCTATGAAGACTACATGCGCGCCTTCTGCGCCCGGAAGTACAACTCTGACTTTTCCCGGGAAATGACCCGGTCCGTAGAAGAATACCTGAAAGACTTCCTGTAAAGAAACGCACCGCCTGCTTCAAACGCAGGCGGTGCATTTTCAGTTCTTGCACTGGTTCTCCAATCGCCCGGAGTGGATTACCGGGGGTTTGGGATCGGAAGCCTCCCAGGGAATGGGCTTCTTTTCTTCTTCTTTGCGCATACCGTTCCTCCTGCCGCTTTCGGGCGGCAGTGTCAGTATATGCCGAAAGGCGCTTGCTTATTCCGCCCCGGAAAACAGGGGCTTTACCTTCTGCCGGTAGATCCGGTTGAACAGCAGCAGGGTTACCAAAACGGATACCACCTCCGCAATGGGGAAGGACCACCACACGTTGCCCACATCACCGGTAAGGCTCAGCAGATACGCCGCGGGCAGCAGCACCAGCAGCTGACGGCAGAGGGAGGTGATTGTGGAATAAATGCCGTTTCCCAGCGCCTGGAAGGAGGCGCTGAGGGCAATGCACACGGCTGCCGCCGGGAAGGGCAGGCACAGGATCCGCAGGGCCTTGGTTCCGATTCTCAAAAATTCCTCGGAGGGGTTGAAGAAGCCCAGCAGCACCTGGGGGAAAAGCTGGAAGATCAGAAGGCCCGCCAGCATGATGCACACCGCCAGGGTGGTGGCCAGCTTCAGGGTGCCCACAATCCGCTTCGGCTTCCGGGCGCCATAGTTGTAGGCGATGATGGAAATGGTGGCATTGTTGATGCCGAACAGCGGCATAAAGAAGAAGCTCTGGAGCTTGAAGTAGATGCCGAAGACGCCGGTGGCAATCTCGTTGAAGCCCTGCAGAATCTGATTGATCCCAAAATTCATCACGGATCCGATGCCGTTCATAACGATGGAGGGCACGCCGACGGAAAGAATGGGCCCAATCACCTTTGGGTTGGGTCTCAGATACCGAAGGCTCAGCCGGATGTCCGGATTGCGGCGAAGATTCAGATAGATTCCGAGGCAGGCGCCGGTGCACTGGCCGATGACCGTAGCCACCGCAGCGCCGGAAATGCCCATCCTGGGCAGGCCCAGCCAGCCGTGAATGAACACGGGGTCCAGGATGATGTTGATGACGGCGCCGGTGGTCTGGATGATCATGGTCTGGGTGGCCCGGCCGGTGGCCTGGAGCAGCCGCTCGCTGAGCACCTGGACAAAGACACCCACCGTCAGCAGGCAGCAGATGCGGGTATAGGCGATGCCTCCCTCCACGGTCTCCGCCACGGTGGACTGCATCTCATAGTAGGTCCGAACGCCGAAGCAGCCGAAAAGCATGAAAATGGCGGTGGCAATGCCCATGAGCAAAAAGCCCTGACCGGCTGCCCAGTTGGCGGTTTCCTGATCCTTGCGGCCCAGGCTCTGGGACAGCAGGGAGTTTACGCCCACACCGATGCCCACGGCAAAACCGATCTGCATATTCTGCACCGGAAAGGCCAGGCTCAGGGCGGTCACCGCGCTTTCGGACACCTGGGAAACATAGACGCTGTCCACGATGTTGTAAAGGGCCTGCACCAGCATGGAAATGATCATAGGCAGGGCCATGTTGACCAAAAGCTTTCCAATGGGCATTACGCCCATTTTGTTCTCTCTTACGGATTCTGTCTGCATGAAAGATTTTTTCTCTCCAATCCTCAATAATACTCATATTTTGTTATGATACACCATTTTCCGCCGCTTTTCAACCGCTATTGTCAAAAAGGCACCGCCCAGGGCCAAACAGCAAAAAAGCACCGCCGCGGAGGCGGCGGTGCAGGAGGATTTGTCTTACAGGTACTTCTTCATTGCGTCGGAAGCAGCCGCGGGGTCGGCGGAGATGGTCATGGTGATTTCCATGTTGTTCTCCTGGGCGAACTTTGCCACCCACTCCACAAAGGCTTCGTTGGCAGCCTGGTCCTGACCGATGGTCTTATACAGGTTGTCAATAAACACATTGGTAATATCAAAGTTGCCTGCGTGCAGACCGCTCAGGAAGCCCTTCAGCATTTCGGGAGAGCTGATGCCGTACTCCTTGGAGTCCACCAGACGAACCTTGTAAGTAACATCGTAGGTCAGCTTCTTGCCGTATTCGATG
>JAXEMQ010000262.1:0-2752 GCA_034099845.1 Faecousia sp. | reverse complement strand
CATCCCAGAAGGGGATTCCTTAACTGTCAACTGTCAATTGTCAATTGTCAACTGAGCTAGCTTCTGTCTTTCTTACGCTTCCGTCTCCTGGGGGAATACCAGCGTTGCCTTAAACAGGTCTCCGTCTACCAGCAGGTCCAGGTCGCCATGCTGGAGCTCCATCATGCTTTTCGCGATGTTCAGGCCCAGGCCGCTGCCCTCCTGATTCCGGGAGGCTTCTCCCCGAACAAAACGTTCCATCAGCTCCTCAGCGCTGACATTCAGGGCCGCCCGGGAAATATTCTTAAAGGAAATGCACACCTTTCCGTCCAGCGCCACCATATCGATGTAGAACCGGGTTCCGGGCTGGGCATATTTCACGGCGTTGCTCAAAAGATTGCTCATGGCCCGCCAGGCAAGCCGGCCATCGGCATGGACGAAAAGAGGCTCCTCCGGCTGACGGAATACCGGAGTCAGTTCGGCGGCAGCCAGCTTGTCCGTAAACTCTCCCAGGGCCTGGTTTACCGCCTCCACCGCATCCACTTTTGTCAGCTCCACCGGGATGTTGCCGGTGGATGCCTTGCTCAGCTCGATGAGATCATCAATGAGCTTTTTCATCCGCCCGGACTGCCGGGACAGCACCTCCAAATAGCTTTTCCCTTCCTCCTCCGTGTGGGGCTTCTGCAAAAGGTCCACATAGTTGATAATAGAGGTCAGGGGGGTTTTGATGTCGTGGGACACGTTGGTAATGAGCTCCGTGCGCATCCGCTCGGATTTCATCTGCTTCTGAGCCGCCAAAAGCACCACGTCGTTCAGGCCGTTCATCTCCACCGCAAAGTCCTGGAAGGCCCCCAGCATCCACTTTTCGTCCACCTTCACATCCAGATCCCCGGCGCGCATCCGCTTGGCGGCTTCCAGGAGGGTACCGAAGGCGTTGGCGCCGTAAATCATCACCGCCAGAGTTCCCAAGACGCTTCCCCACAACAGGGGCAGGCTACCAATTTCCAGACTGAGTAGGAAGCAGCCCACAAGCACAAGCCCCACCAGCAGCCACTGCCAGGTAAGGGGCAGCAGGCGATAGGCCTTTGCCAGAAAGCGCCCTATTTTTTTCAGTATCTTCTTCATCCAGAGCAGCACTGCAATGGCGGCACTCCACAAAATCCGGTAGGCCCAGCCCAGGCACTTCCAGCCGAAATGCCAGCACCAGACCGCAATTCTCCAGCATAGGCCCGTCAGACTGTGGTGCCACCAGTAAAACCCCGGGGTCTTGAACTGGGCGGCACAGGCAAAGCAGAAGCCCACAAAGACAAGGCACACCAGATATCCGCCGTAGCCATAATAGGCAAAGACCATGCTGTTGCTCTGGCGCAGCAGATACCGAATGCCCTCCAGTCCCACATACGCGTAGACCAGGGCCAAGGCTGCCCAAACGCCCAGATACAGATCCAGCGGCACACAGTTCAGGCCGGACGGGCGAATCTCCTCCTGCCCTGGCTTGTGTCCTGCCGCACAGCACAGGTATACCGCAAGCAGCCCAAACAGCACTAGACTCCCCCCCAGCAGGGCTACAACCTGCGTCTGATGCCGCCACACGCCGTCCAGTATGGACAGCGCCTTGATTTCAGCATCATCATCCAGCTCTTTGTGCAGCACTACGGTATAGTCCCGATCCAGAGGCACTTCCCGAATCAGGTAGACGTTCCATCCATCCGGGCTTGCGACATCGTAAACACACTTCCCGTCGGACAGCTCCATGCGTCCCCGATTGCCAATCAGGTCATCCATTTCTTCCTCATCAGAGTTCTTCCCTGCCAGTTCCCGGCAAACCGCATAGAGTTCCTCCGCTGTTTCAACGTGAACAGGGCCTGACAGAACCTCCGGGTAAGTGGTGCCGTCTCCCTTCGGCACCTGAATGGTGAAGTCCGTAAAATTCCCTTTCTGGTCTGCCTTTCGTTCCAGCTCCTTGCCTTTACTGTCCAGCAGCTCATAATTCATATTCTGTAGGAGACGTGCGTTCGCTGGATTTAGGTAGCCATAATAGGCGTCCAAAAGTTCTTCATCGGCGTTTGGCGCATGGCTTGCCGCGTACCTGCCCGCAATTGCCGGGGCGTACCATTCCAGGTTCGCCTGCCAGCTTTGCAAAAAGCCCTGGTAGGGGGACGTATCCTCCCCCAGGTCCATGGACATCAGAGCCAACAGGCTGCCCCCGGACACCAGGGCCGTCATCAGGCACAGGGCGCACAGAACAATGGCCAGAAACTTGACAACCACATGATGCTTCATTTCTGTCTCCCCTCCAGCTTATAACCCTGGCCCCACATCACCTTCAGGTAACGGGGTTCCGAGGGATTGATTTCGATTTTCTCCCGCAGGTGCCGGATGTGAACGGCCACGGAGCCTTCGCTTCCCAGGGCCGCCTCCTGCCACACCGCCTCGTAAAGGGTTTTGGTGGAGTAGACCGTTCCGGGGTTGGACATGAGCAGATGCAGTATGGCATACTCCGTGGGGGTCAGGGAAACCGGCTCCCCCTCCACGGTAACGGTTTTGGTCCGGTCATCCAGGCTGATGCCGCCGATGGTCAGGGTCTCCGGCGCTTCCTCGTGGCTGCCCAGGCTGGCGAACCGGCGCAGCTGGGACCGGACCCGGGCCAGCACCTCCACCGGCACAAAGGGCTTGGTGATGTAGTCGTCGGCTCCCACGTTGAGCCCCAGCACCTTATCCTCGGTTTCGGATTTCGCCGTGAGCAGGATAATGGGCACATTGGAAAACTCCC
>JAXEMQ010000256.1:0-5635 GCA_034099845.1 Faecousia sp. | reverse complement strand
GAGTTCTTCATGGGCTCCCCCGACGACAACAACGCTGTTCTGCTGTACAACGGCCTGATGAAGGTCCTGCAGCCCTACCTGGATAAGGGCACCCTGGTCTGCAAGTCCGGCATGACCACCTTCGAGCAGACCTGCATCCTGCGTTGGTCTCAGGAAGAAGCTCAGAAGAGATGCGAGAACTACCTGGCCGGCTTCTATGCCGATGAGGATCTGGACATCTGCGCCACCGCTTTCGACGGCTTCGCTTATGGCTGCCGCTCCGCTCTGGAAGGCGCCGGCTACACCAAGGACAACTGGCCCCTGATCACCGGTCAGGACGCCGAGCTGATGGCCTCCAAGAACATCGTTTCCGGCGTGCAGACCATGTCCATCTACAAGGACACCCGTCTGCTGGCTGAGAAGTGCGTTACCATGGTTGACGCTGTTCTGAACGGCACCGAGCCCGAGATCAACGACACCACCACCTACGACAACCACGTCCTGGTTGTTCCCTCCTACCTGTGCACTCCCGTGGCTGTTGACCAGAGCAACTACGAGGAGATCCTGATCGGCGGCGGCTACTACACCGCTGAGCAGCTGGCTGGCTAATTCAACCACCTGAACCGAACCCTGAGGCGGCGGCTTAGCCGCCGCCTCTTAATTCATCCATAGCCGGTCTGCGGGAAGAAAATCGGATTCCGGTTTTTTTCCCGTAGATCGGTTATCCGATGCGAAGGAGATGAAATAATGTCTGAATACATCCTGGAAATGAACCACATCACCAAGGAATTTTCCGGCGTGAAGGCACTGGATGACGTCAATCTGAAGGTTCATAAGGGTGAGATCATGGCAATCTGCGGCGAAAACGGCGCGGGTAAGTCCACCCTGATGAATGTTCTTTCCGGCGTTTATCCCTATGGTGAGTACAGCGGCGACATTGTTTACAATGGCGAGATCTGCAAGTTCCACAACATTCGTCAGTCCGAGGAAAAGGGCATCGTTATCATTCACCAGGAGCTGGCGCTGAGCCCCTACCTGTCCGTGGCTGAGAACGTGTTCATCGGCAACGAGCGTCAGAAGAACGGCGTCATTGACTGGACCACCACCCGGAAGGAAGCCCAGGAGCTTCTGGCCCGTGTGGGTCTGGGCAACGAAAACGTCAATGTGCCCGTCAACAGCCTGGGTGTGGGCAAGCAGCAGCTGATCGAAATTGCCAAGGCTCTGGGCAAAAAGGCCGACCTGCTGATCCTGGACGAGCCCACCGCCGCCCTGAACGATCAGGAATCCGCCCAGCTGCTGGAGCTGATGCTGCAGCTGAAGGCCGAGGGCCTGACCTGCATCATCATTTCCCACAAGCTCAATGAGATCAGCTATGTGGCCGATGCCATTACCATCATCCGCGACGGCCATACCATTGAGACCCTGCGCAAGGGTGTGGATGATTTCTCCGAGGAGCGGATCATCAAGGGCATGGTAGGCCGTGAGCTCACCAACCGTTATCCCAAGCGGGAGGACTGCCCCATTGGCGATGTGATCTTTGAGGTCAAGAACTGGAACGTGTTCCATCCCGATGACAGCGACCGTCAGATTCTGAAGAACATCAACCTGCAGGTCCATGCCGGTGAGGTTGTGGGTCTGGCGGGCCTGATGGGCGCCGGACGCACGGAGCTGGCCATGAGCCTCTTCGGCCAGAGCTACGGCCAGAAGATTTCCGGCGAGATCCTGATCAACGGCAAGCCCGTACAGCTGAAGTCCGTCAGGGATGCCATCAACAACAAGCTGGCTTACGTTTCCGAGGACCGGAAGACCTACGGCCTGGTGCTGATTGACAGCATCAAGTTCAATATGACCCTGTCGGCGCTGCGCAACTTCTTCTCCAGGAAGGGCGTTGTGGACCAGACCAAGGAAAATGTCAAAGCCGAAGAGTACCGCCACCGGATCAACGTGAAGACCACCTCCGTGGAACAGACCGTTGGCTCCCTGTCCGGCGGCAACCAGCAGAAGGTGGTTCTGGCCAAGTGGATGCTGACCGAGCCCGATGTGCTGATTCTGGACGAGCCTACCCGCGGCATCGACGTAGGCGCCAAGTACGAAATCTACTGCGTCATCAATGAGCTGGCCAAGTCCGGCAAGGCCGTGATCGTCATTTCCTCCGAAATGCCCGAGATCATCGGTACCTGCGACCGTACCTATGTCATCAATGAAGGCGAGATTGCCGGTGAGCTCTCCGGCGACCAGATCACCCAGGAGGCCATTATGTCCTGCATCATGGCCCACAACAGAAAGGAAGAGGTTGAAGCGTAATGGCACAGAACAAGTCTCTTAAAAAGGCCGGAGCCGGTCTGAAGCAGTACGGCATGATGATCATGCTGATTGTGGTTTACCTGCTCTTCGCCATCATCACCAAGGGCAAGAACCTGACCCCCATGAACATCAATAACCTGATCATGCAGAATGGCTACGTGGTCATCCTGGCCGTCGGTATGCTGCTGTGCGTCCTGACCGGCAACGTGGACCTGGGCGTTGGCTCCGTGGTCGCTTCCACCGGCGCCGTGGCCGGCACCCTGATTATTGACTTCGGCTGGTCCGCACCTGCCGCCATGGCCGCGGCTCTGGCTGTGGGCGCTCTGTTCGGTGTCTTCGTGGGCTTCTTCGTCGCCTATGTGGACATCCCTCCCTTCATTGTCACCCTGGCTACCATGCTGATGGGCCGCGGCCTGTGCTACGTCATCCTGAAGGCCCAGACCAAGGGCCCCCTGCCCGCTGCCTATAACTGGATCGGCACCGGCTTCCTGCCCACCATCAAGATCGGCTCCGGCGTGGACCTCATCTGCCTGATTATCGCCGCGGTGGCCTGCGTAATGCTGGTACTGGGCGAGCTGAATACCCGCAAGAACGCCCAGAAGCACAACCTGCCCGTTGATCCCATGGTCCTGACCGTGGTGAAGCTGGCCGTGCTGCTCACCGTTGTGATCTTCTTCTTCTACAAGCTGGCCTGCTACAACGGCATTCCCGTGGTTCTGATCCTGATGGCCCTGATCGTGACCATCTACCACTTCATCACCACCAAGACCGTTGCCGGCCGTCAGGTCTACGCCATGGGCGGCAACGCCAAGGCTGCCCGGCTGTCCGGTATCAACACCAAGAAGGTCTTCTTCTGGGTGTACGCCAACATGGGCCTGCTGGCCGCCGTTGCCGGCATCGTTCTGACCGCCCGTAACCAGTCCGCTACCCCCAAGGCAGGCGACGGCTTCGAAATGGACGCCATTGCTTCCTGCTACATCGGCGGTGCCGCTACCTCCGGCGGCGTGGGCACCATCATCGGTGCTGTCGTGGGCGCTTTCATCATGGGCATTCTGAACAACGGTATGTCCCTGGCAGGTTACGACACCAACGTTCAGAAGATCGTCAAGGGCTGTGTCCTGCTGGGCGCCGTTACCTTCGACCTGGTCTCCAAGCGTAAGAAGAAGTAATCCATTCTGATCCCTTATCCCCCTCCCTGGTCAGGGAGGGGGAATCTGAAAGGAAACCCAATGAAAGACATACCCAAGCCCCCACAGGCCTCCCTTCTGCTGCGGATTCTCGGCGGCGGATACCTTGTGTATCTTGCCTGGGATCTGCGGGCAATGGTCGGGGAGAGCCTGCTTTTTTTGGCCGCGGTGGTGATTTTTGCCGGTGTGGGTCTGCTGCTGGCCATCACCAGCATCCACGAGCTGGTCACAAGCGGCTACTTCCGGAATGACCCGGAAGAGGAAACTTCATCTGAAGAAAGTGAGGAATGAACCAATGTCCAATAGAACCATGTTGGGTCTGGAGCTGGGCTCCACCCGGATCAAGGCCGTTGCCATTGACGAAAACCATGTGCCGGTTTCCTCCGGTGACTACACCTGGAAGTCCAGCTTTGAAAACGGCGTGTGGACCTACAGCCTGGAGGAGGTCTGGAAGGGCCTGAAGACCGCTGTGGCGGGTCTTGAGAACCGGGAGAATATTGCCGCCATGGGCGTTTCCGCCATGATGCACGGCTACCTGGCTTTTGACAAGGACTGGAAGCTGCTGGTGCCCTTCCGTACCTGGCAGAATACCATCACCGCCCAGGCCGCCGCGGAGCTGACGGAGGCCTTCCGGTTCAATATTCCCCAGCGCTGGTCCGTCTCCCACCTGTATCAGGCCGTGCTGAACGGGGAGGCCCATGTGCCGGAGATTGCCCACATCACAACCCTGGCAGGCTATGTCCACTTTATGCTCACCGGCGTCAACGCCATCGGTGTGGGCGAGGCCTCCGGTATGTTCCCCATTGACAGCGAAACCTGCGATTACGATGCCGCCATGATGGCAAAGTTCAACGACCTGGTGGCCGGCCGGAACCTGCCCTGGACCCTGAGCGGGATTCTGCCCAAGGTTCTGGTTGCCGGTGAACAGGCAGGCACCCTCACCGCTGAGGGCGCACAGAGACTGGACAACCTGCTCTCTCCCGGCATTCCCTTCGCCCCTGCCGAGGGCGACGCGGGCACCGGCATGACCGCGACCAACGCTGTTGCCCCCAGAACCGGCAACGTTTCCGCCGGTACTTCTATTTTCTCCATGGTGGTGCTGGAAAAGCCCCTGGCGAAGGTCTACGAGGAGATCGACCTGGTGACCACCCCCACCGGCAAGCCCGTTGCCATGGTCCACTGCAACAACTGCACCAACGATACCAACGCCTGGGTAGGCGTACTGGGGGAGACCGCCAAGCTCTTCGGCGCGGCACCCTCCACCGGTGACCTGTACACCCGGCTGTATGAAAAGAGTCTGGAGGGCGACGCGGACTGCGGCGGCCTGCTGGTCTGCAACTATATGGCAGGCGAAGGTGTGACCCATATGGACGCCGGCCGTCCCATGGTCATCCGGAAGCCCGACAGCAAGTTCACTCTGGCGAACTTCTTCCGGGCCCAGCTCTATTCCACCATGTCCACCCTGAAGATCGGCATGGACATTCTGGCCGGTGAGCAGGTGGCCATTGATTCCCTGACCGGTCACGGCGGCCTGTTCAAGACCCCCGTGGTGGGCCAGAAGTACATGGCTGCCGCCTGCAACGCCCCGGTCACCTGCATGGAAACCGCCGGTGAGGGCGGCCCCTACGGCATGGCGCTGCTGGCTGCCTATATGCTCCGCAAGGCATCGGGCGAAAGCCTGGAGGACTACCTCAACGCCCATGTATTCGCCAACGCCAAGGGCACCACCCTGGCGCCCCAGCAGGCGGATGTGGACGGCTTCAATGCCTATATCACCCGTTACAAGGCCATGCTGGAAGTGGAACGCAAGGCCGTAGAGGTGCTGTAAGCGCCGGGCCCTGTCCTGCCGCCGCGCACCGGCGGGGCTGCCCCCGGATGCAGCAAGCGTCCGAAAACATAATCAATCATAGGAGGAACACAACAATGGCTTATCAGTTTTGGTTTGTAGTCGGTTCCCAGTCCCTCTACGGCGAAGAGGTCCTGAAGACCGTGGCCCAGCGGGCCGAAGAAATGGCCCGGGAAATGAGCAAGAGCCTGCCCTATCCCCTGGTATATAAGGTTACCGCCATGTCCAACAGCCAGATCGCGGACATCGTCAAGGAAGCCAACCACGACGATTCCTGCGCCGGCATCATCACCTGGTGCCACACCTTCTCCCCCTCCAA
>JAXEMQ010000234.1:0-3789 GCA_034099845.1 Faecousia sp. | reverse complement strand
ACGCTCAGGCGGCTGCCGCAATCGAAACAAGCATTCTGGCGGAAGCCGGACAGTATTTCGCCTAAGGAGGCCAATATGGGCAGAGCATCGGTGAAGCAGAACAAAAACAAATACCAGTTGGCCCGGGAAGAGCTGGGCCTGTCCCGGGAAAAAGCCGGCGAACTGCTGGAAACCGTTACGCCGGAGCGGATCGAGAAAATCGAAAGCGAAAAGAGCCGCCCCTATCCGGATGAAGTGCTGACCATGGCCCAGAAGTACCGGCGGCCGGGCCTGTGCAATTACTACTGCTCCAACCAGTGTCCCATCGGCCAGGAGTATGTGCCGGAGGTGCAGATCAAGGAGCTTTCCGCCATTGTGCTGGAAATGCTGGCGTCCCTCAATTCCGTGGACAAACGGAAGGAGCGGCTCATTGAGATCACCGCCGACGGAAAAATCGACGGGGATGAAATTGACGATTTCATTGCCATTCAGAAGGAACTGGAGCGCATTTCCATTACGGTGGAAACGCTGCAGCTCTGGGCGGAGAAAATGCTGTTGAGCGGTCAGATCGACCCGGAGCGCTACAAGGCCCGGAAACAGGAATTGAAATAAACCCGGCCCCGGAAAACCAAGGGTTTTCCGGGGCTATTTTGCTGCTTGAAGGGGAAATGTTCCTTCTATTTTTCCAAAAGAATCATAGAATGGAAGGCGCTTCGCTGCTATAATAGTCCCATCAAGCAAAAGGAAGGTGATCCCGGATGACGGTCAAAGAAAGGATCCTGGCACTGAAGCTGATGGAGCGGCTGGAAAAGGATTCCGGCCTGGCAGATCAATTGGGGATAAAGATCCGGATTTGTTCCGGATCGGATTAGGAGGAACCTATGTTTTCGTTTTTGGTGATGATTGGCTTTTTCTGGCTCTTTGTGAATGGCATTGGTCTTGCGCTCCGGCTGACCTGGGGCGCTGCAAAGGTGGTTGGAAGCCTTTTGATGGCTTTGGCGCTGCCCGCTCTGATTGTGTGTGTTCTCTTTGCCGGCGGAGTCCTGCTGCTGGTGCCCCTCTTTATGGTGGGCATTGCGGTGGCCGTTCTGAAAGCCTGCGTGTAAACAAATCGGCACTTCCCGGGTTTGGGAAGTGCCGATTTTTCAGAGCTTGTTGAACCTGGACAGGAAGTCCTTGGTTTCCTGCTTCTGGGGATTGCCGAAGAGCGCCTCCGGTGTGCCCTGTTCGCAGATCACACCGTCTGCCATGTAGACCACATGGTTGCTGACATCCTTTGCAAAGGCCATCTCGTGGGTGACCACCAGCATGGTCATGCCTTCCTTCGCCAGCTGCTGCATAACGGTCAGCACCTCGCCCACCATTTCCGGGTCCAGAGCGGAGGTGGGTTCGTCAAACAGAAGCATTTCCGGATTCATGGCCAGCGCCCGGGCAATGGCCACACGCTGCTTCTGACCGCCGGAGATCTGCCGGGGTTTGGCGTTGATGTAGGGGGCCATCCCCACCTTATCCAGATACAGAAGGGCGTTTTGCCTTGCCTCCTCCTTGCTGCGCTTCAGAACCTTGATCTGGCCCACCATGCAGTTTTCCAGCACCGTCATGTTGTTGAACAGGTTGAAGGACTGGAATACCATGCCCACATGGCTCCGGTATTCCGGGGCGTTGATGCCCCGTCCGGCAACGTTCTTGCCATGGTACAGGATTTCACCGGAAGAGGGGGTTTCCAGCAGGTTGATGCATCGAAGCAGGGTGCTCTTCCCGCTGCCGGAAGCGCCGATGATGGAGGTTACATCTCCGGGGTTTACGGTAAAATCAATGTCCTTCAGCACCTGGTGCTGGCCGAAGGATTTGGACAGATGCCTGATTTCCAGAATTGCCATTTCCTACACCTCCCGATTCTGCTCGCTGAAGGGGGCCCGGTTGGGATGGCTGTAGGTTCCGGCAGTCATCACCAGAGGGTCCTCCTGCACCAGCTCATAGTCGCTGGCGCCGTCCATTTTCTTTTCCAGGGCCCGCAGCAGGAAGGAGGCAACCAGAGTCATGCACAGGTAGCCGGCCATTTCCACCGTCGCGGAAGGGAAATACAGATAGCTGGCGCCCACGGCAGCCCGGTGGGCCGCGAAGAAGTCGGGGAAGCCGATGATGAACATGACGGAGGTATCCTTCACGTTGATAATGAAGTTGTTGCCGATCTGGGGCATGATGTTCCGCAGAGCCTGGGGAAGAATCACGTTGATCATGGTCTGCACATGGGTCATGCCGATGGCCTTGGCGCCTTCCGTCTGACCGGGGTCCACGGAGATGATGCCGCCCCGGACGGATTCGGCCATGTACGCGCCGGTGTTGATGGACACCACCAGGATGGCGGCAGCCCAGACGTTGTCAAAGCGCAGGTTTCCGTCGGTAAAGTAGGGCAGGCCGTAGTACAGGAACACGGCCTGCAGCACCATGGGGGTGCCGCGGAAAACTTCCACATAGACCCGGACGATGGCCCGGATCAGCTTCAGGAAAAACTTTTTCACCGGGGGATCGTTGGGGCCGTAGGGGATGGTGTTCAGCACACCGCAGAAAAAGCCGATGACACAGCCGATGGCGGTTGCCACCAGGGCCAGCACCAGGGTAGAGCGGATACCGGCAAGATAAGAGCTACCGTATTTTGCCCAGAGCTTACCAATATCCGTGGCAAGTTGAATCAGTTTTTCCATGAATGAACATTACTCCTTTTTCTATGAAACGACTTCATTCCGGGCAGGGAGCCTGCTCGGAATGAAGAAATGGGCTATGGATGAAGCTTACTCGCTCAGGGGCTGCACGGCGATGGCCTGCTGCATCAGGGCGTTCATATCGTCTACGGTCATGGTGGACAGAACGCTGTCGATCTTGTTCTTCAGCTCGGTGTTGCCCTTCTGGACGGAAACGCCGATGTTGACGTTTTCGGCACGGACTTCTTCGGTGAACTGGAAGTCGCCGTCGGTGCCGGAGAAGTCCAGAATGGTCATGTCGGGATAGGCGGCTACGGCGCCCTGGGCGGTGGGCATATCGGTGCAGATGAAGTCAACGCTGCCGGTTTCCAGAGCCATCAGCATGGCGGGAGCGGTTTCGGAGGCAGGCAGAACCTGAGCGCCTTCAATCTGGGGCAGGCACTGATCATACCAGATGGTAGCCAGCTGTGCGGTGCACTTGCCGCCGGACAGATCGGAAATGGACTTGGCATTGGCGAAGGGGCCGTCCTTCTTGGCGACGCAGACGATGGTGGCGTAGAAGTAGGGGCCAGCGAAGTCCACCTGCTCGCTTCTTTCGGCGGTCATGGACTGGCCGGCGATGACGGCGTCGTAGATGCCGGTCTGGACGCCGGGCACCAGGGAATCCCAGTCGGCCTGGATGACCTCCAGCTCCCAGCCGTTGGCCTCGGCGATCTTCTTGCCGATCATTACGTCATAGCCGTTGGCATAGGAACCGGGGACGTTGGAGATGGGCACGGCACCGTTGGAGTCGTCGCCCTGCATCCAGTTGTAGGGGGCATAGGCGCACTCCATGGCGATGGTGAGAACGCCGTCTTCCACGCCGGTGGAAGCGGAGGCAGCGGCGGTTTCGGCTGCATCGGCAGCGGCGGTGGTGGAAGTGGTGGAGCCGGAGCCGCAGGCGGCCAGGGACAGGGCCAGCACCAGGCTGAGCACAAGGCAAGTGATTTTTCTCATTTTCTTTTACCTCTTTTTTGATTTTTTCCGAAAATTGTCGGATACAAAAAACTGGACCGCCTATGCAGGCGATCCAGGTAAAATACGACGGGGCAATGAGTATTGCGGGCCG
>JAXEMQ010000237.1:0-7121 GCA_034099845.1 Faecousia sp. | reverse complement strand
AATTCTCCCCAAACCGGCATCACCACCAGGGAAAGAAGCAGCAGAAGGGCAAGCAGTCTTTTCATGAAGTCCCCACCATCTCCTGTATAAAATCCATCAGCGTGCGCAGCATTGGAACAGACAGACACAGTATGGCGGCGGTGCCCAGAAGCCGCAAAACCTTCGCCAGCGCTCCATTTCCCCCATCCGCGCAGATGGAGGCCGACACCTCCGCCGTAAGGCCGATGCCCGCGGATTTGAGCAAAAGCTCCAAAAAGGGCTCATTAAGGCCGCTTAGCTGCTCCAGCTCCTCCAACAGCTCCACCACCGGCTCAAGAAGCCGCAGCGCTCCGCAGCAGGCCATGGCGCACACCGCCATGGAAAGAAGCACCGACAGTTCCTTCTGACGCAGCTGGGCCAGCAGGATCACCGTCAGCAGAATTCCGGCGGCGGTTTTCAGAAACAGGGCCATCAGAAGCGGAACAGAGTCTTCACCAGGTCGAAGAGCTCCGCGATTTTCTGAGCCACCATCATCAGCACCACCACCAGCCCCGCCAGGGTGGTCATGGTGGCCTGCTCCTCCCGGCCGGAGCGGGAGAGTACCTGGTTCAGAATGGAGACGATGATGCCGATGGCGGCGATTTTGAAAATCAGATCAATGTCCATGGTCAGATCAGCAGTACGGCCAGGGCAGCTCCGGCACACAGCCCCAGCGTGCGGTAGCTCCGCAGACGGAGCTCCCGGTTCCGTTCCAGTTCTCCCAGCTCCCGGCGGCAGGCAGTCTGACAGGCCCGCAGGCCCTTCAGCTGGCCCTCCAGATCGAACCGGCCCAGGGATGCCCCCAGCTGTCTGAGGACCCTTTTCACCGGCACCGGCAGATCCTTCTGCTGCTCCAGTATCCGGGCCGCACACTGCTGGGGCCCGGAGGCTGTCCCCTTTTCCAGTTCTGCGCCCAGGGACAGGAAGAAGGCGCGAAGAGCCCCGTTTCTTCCCCGGGCCGCCAGTGCGCACAGCTGGGGCAGCGGCGTCAGGCGGCACCGGATCTCGTTTTCCATCAGCTCCAGGCTGGTGAGGAGCCCCCGCAGCAGCGCTTCCTGGCGCAGGGTCTCCCTGGCCAGGGAAAAGCCAAAGCCTCCGCAGCCCGCAACCACCAGAACGGCACCTATCCATTTGTAACCCATTGCTCCATCCTTTCCAGCCGATACGACTTGTCCTTTGTCAGTAAAAGCACCGTTTGAAAAATCCCCCGCTCCAGAAGCTGCCGGTAGCAGGGCCGCAGAAGCAAATCCTCCTTTTGGGCGGCGTGGGCCGTTGCCAGCAGCTTTACCCCGCAGCCGGAGGAATGGATCAGAGCGGCGGCGTCTTCCCGGGCGGTGATCTCATCCACAGCAATATAGCTTGGCCCCATGGCCCTTAGAACCATTTCAATCCCTGATGCCTTGGGGCAGCCGGAAAGCACGTCCATCCGGCGGCCTCTGGCAAAGCCCCGGGGGAAGAGCTCCTGACGCTCGTCCACCACGCAGACCTCTTCTTTTTCCGCCACTGCCCGGGCAACGCAGCGAAGAAGTGTGGTTTTGCCCCAGCCGGGAGCCCCCAGAATCAGGATGGATCCCAGCTCCGCCGCATTCTTTGGGGCCAGGCCCGGAATATCCCGGGCCACCCGGATGCAGAGGGAATCCAGGGTACGAAAACCCAGGACCTGTCCGTCCTTTACAATGGTTTTCCCGCAAAGGCCCATCCGGTGGCCTCCGGTCAGGGGAAGATACCCTTCCCCGGTGGACTCCGCCGACCAGGGGGAATACTGGCTTGCCAGGTTCACGCAATAGTCAATGTCCTGCCGGGCTGCCGGCCGGGAAAGCTGCCAGATTCCGCTGCTCAGAACCAGCTCCGGCGGTGTTCCCAGCCGCAGGCGAAGCTCCTGAAGGCTGTGTTTTCCCAAAGCGTCCACATCCCGGCGCATCCATTCCGGCAGCACCGCCAGGAAGGAATCCCAATCGCAATCCATCTTCCGTCCCCCTTTGTGCCACTGTATGTGCCTGTCCCCGAAAAGATGCCCGGATGAAAAATCCCCACCCGTGAGGGTGGGGAGAAAAAGAAGCGGGCGGCTGTGTGCCGCCCGTTTATGGCTATTTGTGAATGGTCTTCTGCACCTTTTTCAGATTTTCGTGCTCTGCGGCAAGCTCCCCGTGGAGCTTGGAAGAGGACCAGGAAACATTGTGCTCCGTGGTCATGGCTTTCAGGGCAACCGAGGTCTTCTGAGTCCGCAGGCCGGAAAGAAAGGCCTGGAATGCCTGAGCGCTTACACCGCAGAGAACCAGCATTTCATCCAAAAAGGGTATGCCGTCCCCGCTTTCCAATGCTTCGGCACCGGGAAGCTCCACCAGGGCCCCGATGGGCAAGGCAAACTCCTCCTGC
The DNA here is from genome assembly GCA_034099845.1 of Faecousia sp. Taxonomy (GTDB): domain Bacteria; phylum Bacillota; class Clostridia; order Oscillospirales; family Oscillospiraceae; genus Faecousia. Next base: position 4,727 of record JAXEMQ010000237.1, on the reverse strand, counting down.
CGGACCACCCGGGTACGGAAGCCCAGACGGATGGCCAGGGTCTGAATTTTGCGGAGCTTCTCGGGAGAAGCGATGTTGTAAAGCAACAGATTTACCATATCAGTCACACTCGGTAATGGGAACCAGAATGGCCTTGCACTTGGCGGGGTCAAAGTGCTGGATGCTGTGTTCTTCGCCATTGTGGAAAATATCCGCAACCTCACCCCAAAGGCCCATTTCCTTATTGGGACACTGGATGGATTCCAGGGTCATTTCCGGCAGGATGGGCAGAACCTCCAGGATGTAATTGGTCATATCGGTATTGGTCATATCCGTGGCAACCAGAGGCAGGAGCTGGTCCACCAGCTTATTGAGCTCCAGAACACTCATATTCTTGACCTTTTCCAGCACCTGTGCAACCACCTGACGCTGACGGTTGGTCCGATTGTAGTCGTTGTCGCCGTTGTTGGCATGACGGGTACGGACATAGACCTCCGCCGCCCAGCCGTCCACCAGGTTGTCGCCTTCAAAGAATTCCCGGCCCTCGGCATCGAACTTGGAGAAGTAGTTGTTCATATACTTGGCTTCGTCCTTGTCCAGGGTGATGGTCACACCGCCCAGGGCATTGATGCAGGCATCAAAGGCTTCCATGTTTACTTCGATGTTATGATCCACCACAGGGCCGAAGTTATTGGTGATGACCTGGTCCATGACCTGCATGGCGCCCAGGGTGCCGCCCCACTGATAACCCAGAGCATAGGCCAGGGTCAGCTTGGTAGAACCGCCGTGGCCCTTGCCGTTGGAATCCACCACGTTGTTCAGCGTGACATAGGAATCCCGGAGGAAGGAGGTCATGGTGATCTTTTTGGTTTCCTTATTCACCGTAACCAGGATCACGGTATCGGAGTTCTTGCTCTCCTCCCCCTCCCGGGCATCCTGGCCAATGAGCAGGACGTTGATGACCTTGCCCATCTTGCCATAGTCCGGGTCGGTCGGCTTGGGCTCGGTGGTTTCCGTCGGAACCGTTTCCGTCTCCTGGGTGGGATCTTCCACCAGAAGGCCCGCCAGATCTTCCTCGGACAGCTGATTTTCCGCCAGCTGAGCCTTTTGGATCTTATTCATTTTGGATACTACAAACCAGGCTCCCAGGGCACCGATCACAAGGATCACCGCCAGCACGATCACCAGCACCTTTACCCAGGTATTGCCCTTTTCCGGTGCCTTCTGCTCCAGGAACCGTCCGCCTTTAGACATATGTGATTACCTCTCTTGTATTTGTTAATCTGCCTCCGTAAAGGCAGTAATGATGCTCTTTGCCTTAGCCTCGTCAAAATAGAGCACACTGTGGGAAATCCCGTCACTGAACAGGTCAATGGAAGCTCCCCGGCGGCCCATCTGCTCATTGGGGCACTGGATGGATTCCAGCTTCATTTCGGGAAGCAATGGCAGCAGCTCCATCACACAGTTTGCCATATCGGTATTGGTCATATCCGTCAGCACCATGGGAAGGAGCTGGTCAACCAGCCGGTTGACCTCTGCCAGGCTCATGTTCTTCACTTTTTCCAGCACCTGGCCGATGACCGCCCGCTGGCGGTCGGTACGATTGAAATCGTTGTCGCCGTTGTTGGCATGGCGGGTACGGACATATACCTCCGCCGCCCAGCCGTCCACCAGATTGTCGCCCACCTCGAAAACCCGATCCGGATCGTACTGTTCGAAGTATTTGTTCAAATAGTTGACCTCATCCTGATCCAGGGTGATGGTCACGCCATGGAGGGCGTTGATACAGGCATCGAAGGCATCCATGTTCACTTCGATGTTATAGTCCACAAGGGCACCGAAGTTCCGCTCAATCACCTTGTCGATGATCTCCATGGCCCCCAGGTCGCCGCCCCACTTGTAGCCCATGGCATAGGCCAGGGTCAGCTTTGTCCGGCCGCTGTGGGGGATTCCGTCTTTGTCCAGGACCGTTGGGATATACACCAGCGTATCCCGCAGGAAGGAGGTCATGGTGATGGTTTTGGTTTCCTTATTCACCGTGACCAGAATCATGGTGTCGGCGTTTTTGCTGTCCTCCCCTTCCCGGGCATCCTGACCGATCAGCAGCACATTGATGACCTTGCCGGTTTTGCCGTAATCCGGGTCTGTGGGCTTGGGCTTGGTGGTTTCCGTCGGAACCGGTTCCGGCTCCTGGGTGGGGTCTTCCGCCAGCAGGCCGGAAAGATCCTCGGCGGACAGGCCGTTGTCGCCCCGCTGGGCGCGCTGAATCCGGTTCAGCTTGGAAACCACAAATCCGGCGCCCACGGCGCCCACCAGCAGAACAACCGCCAGAAGAATCACCAGGACGGTCAGCCAGATTTTTCCCTTTTTATCGGGTTGAGATGCTAAATAGCGTCCTCCCTTGCGCATGGACATTCCTCCGGAAAAAATACAATTGGGCCGCCATCCGGCCGCCCAATTGCAAATTGGCAATTACTTTTCGACGACTTCCAGCACACCCATAGGGCAGGCTCTTGCGCAGGCGCCGCAGGCAATGCACTTGGAAGCGGGATTCTCGGGCTTCAGCACCATGACCTTCATGGGGCAGACCTCCACACACTTGCCGCAGCTGACGCACTTCTTCCGATTGATCATGTACACGCCGGTCTTGGGGTTCTGGGTGATGGCTTCGTTCTCGCAAACCTTCGCGCACTTGCCGCACTGGATGCAGACATTGGGCTTGGCGCCGTCACCCTTGGCAACGATCCGGATACAGCTGTAATCCTCGTTGAACTCCTTGTAGAAGGTGGTGGAGCAGGCGCGGACGCATTCCAGGCAGGCCATGCACGAAACGTCCTTCTTGACGGTGAGCTTCTTCATGGCAGAAATCTCCTTTTTTTGTACGCAGGCAGACAGACAAAATCGCCGGGCCCGGAAGGAAATCCCCTGAGCCTGGAAAAGCGCCGACTGCCAGCACACAGTATCTTTAATGCAGGTCTATTATACATGGTTTGTCCGCAAATAGCAATATTATTTTGAAAACTTTTTTGAAAAATCCCTCGCATCTCTTTAAGAATCCATTAAAAAAGTCTGATGTGGGGGGATTTTCCTGCTTAAACCCACACTTTCCGGCAATAATAGGATCGAATCAAATTGATTTGGAGGAATGAACCATGAAAAAGAACCTTGCTACTGCCCTTGCGCTGCTGGCAATCGTATTTACTCTGAGTGCCTGCAGAGGCGGCAACACCCCCACGACCACACCCACAACCGTGGCCCCCGCAACCCAGCCTACCACCATGCCCACCACCCAGGCCACCACGGAAGCCACCACAAGTCCCACCACCGACAACGGCAACGGCCCTCTTGACTCCCAGGACGGCAGCACGCAGTCTACCAGCGAATCCGGAACCAACGGAACCACCGGAAACGGCGGAAACGGAACCACTGGAAACGGCGGAAACGGAACCGGCATGGGAACCGGCAACCCGTAACCAAACACAGGCCCGGCACGGAATGAACGTGCCGGGCTTTGCTTACAGGAATGTGACATACCGCTGGAGGGCATTTTTCTGTCGCTCCACCTCCGCCACTGCGGCATCCACAGCGGACATACCCTCTGCCTGTCGCCAGGCGCAGGTGACGGCTCTTCCGGAGCAATACACCGCTCCCCTGCCCAGCTTATCAAAGGCGAGGGAAACGTTTTTCATATTCCCGCCGGGCAGGTCTACCCCGTCCACCAGCAGAAAGAGGCCGGGATATTTGGTCCGCAGGGTTTTGATGCTGCTGCTCTGTCCCGCCGCAGCGGTCAGGCCCAGGCAGGCATAGCCGTATCTCCCCATGAGAGGGGCAGCGCACCGGGCCACCTGGTCGGCAATGGCCATATGGGCAAGTCTGGAACCGGACAGAAGATCCTGAAGCTCCGACGCGGACTTGTTGGCCGTGCGGCACAGGGCGAACACATCCTTGTTCCCTTTTTTGCAGTAGGGAAGATATTGCTGCAATACATCATTTCCCGCGTACATGGGAAGCACCACGCCGTCACAGGCATAGGGGCTGTCTGGACCCAGAAGGCCTGCGGCGCCGAAGGCGGCCAGCTCCGAACTGTCTGCCTCCGGAGCGTCCAGCAGCACATAGTAGCCCAGGGCGGCGGCTTCCTTGGTCAGTTCGGGCAGCAGCCCCAGCATTTTGGGGCCCCAGAGGGCAAAGGCGGACAGCCGGAAGCGCAGGGCCGGAATGCTTCCCTTCAGTTCCGCCAGCAGACTGCGGCAAAAGGAAGCATACCTTTCTTCTTCCTTCCCCTCTCCTTCCGGAAGCTCATGGGGGAAAAGGGTCAGATCCAGCAGAAGACCGGACTTCCGCTTGCGAATTTTGTCCTGCAGCACATCAATGGACATAGGCGCTCCCTCCCGATTTTCTAGGGCAGCACCGCATAATGGGGCAAGGAGATTCGGCCAGTGTTTTGACCCGAGCGAAAGTATGGAAAACGGGGGAATACTGGATGTATTTCCCATTTTTCATACTGCACGATTGGGGCAAAAGATCCGCCGAAGCCCGCTGTCCTCATTGTGCGGTGTTGCCTTAGGAAGTCAGGGAATACCCAGAGAACTTCCAGTTTCAAAAGAATACTTCATTCATCCCCGGAGGGGATTCCGCAACTGTCAATTCTCAATTGCCAATTGTCAATTCAGCGTTCACTGCCGCGCCTTATACAAACACGTATTCCTGCATCCGGCGGAAGGCCTCCTGGACCCTTGCCAGGGGCAGGG
>JAXEMQ010000233.1:0-3939 GCA_034099845.1 Faecousia sp. | reverse complement strand
CTCCCCCTTGCGCCGCATGGGTCTATTGCACACAGTTTACCACATCCGGACAAAAAGGAAAACAGATAAAATGTAAACTTCACGCAAAAACCGCGGCTTCCGGGAGGGAAGACGCGGTTTTTCTGCTATTGCTCGGCTTCTTCGGTGGCGGCATTGGCGGCCTTGGCGGCTTCCAGGGTCTTTGCCGCGCTCAGGGGACGCAGGACGCTGTACTTGTCAAACCGGGTGTCGTTGGTGGTGGCCAGGAAAACAATCTGGGCGGACCGGTCCGGAACGGTGGCCTTTTCCACGGCGGTGTCCACATCCTTGGCATCGATTCCCTGCAGATAGATCCGGGACCGGGCTCCCTCCGGCAGGGTCAATGTGGGATCGCTGGTGCCGAAGGACAGGGTAAAGGTGCCCTTGTCGGAGGCGGTGGAAGTGAGAAGATTGTGCATGGCGTTCTGCAGGGCCTCGGTTTTGTCCTTGTCGTAGACGTACTTATCCGAGTTGGGGAACTGGAAGTTGGACAGAACCACCTCGTGGAAGCCCATATTCTTCAGCTCCAGCACGGCGGAGGTAATCCAGCTCTGAACGCCGGCGCTGGCGGGATCCAGCCAGAAGCAGCCCTCTTCGTCCAGCCACAGGCCCGCCCGGTTCAGCATATACAGGCCGCTGGGTACATTGGCGTTGCCGTACATATAGTCCTGGAAGGCGGAAACCCGGGCGATCATATAGTAGCCCTTGCTGCGGAGCTTTTTGACGAATTCGTCCACGGTCTGCACCGGGGCGCTGGCGGACTGCACGGCGCCGGAGATGGTGGAGGAATAATAGAAGGTGCCGTAGCCGCCCTTCATATCCACCAGAATGGGGGTGCCAACCGGAACCACTTCCAGGTTTTCCATGGCGCCGGCCATGTCCTTGACCATGGAGGCGTAGTCCAGATAGTAGCCGTTGATGGGGGTCAGGTCCTTGCTGATGGAAACGGCATCGGAGCCCTCGTTGTAGAAGATGGACACGCCGCCCTGGGCCTCTGGCTTCACGGCCTCCACCCCGGCAAAGCCGGCGGGCTCGTTTTCAAAATCCAGTCTGGCGCCGTCGGAGCTGTAAACCACATACCGCTCCAGCCAGATCACGCTGCAGAACCAGACCACCAGAAGGACAACGGTCAGGGTCAGCAGGGCCAGACCCAGACCCCGCAGCCGGCGTTTGGTCCGATAAGTCATTCTCATGGGTGTTTACTCCTTTGCGATTTTGGCGGTGACGCACCGCCATTCCTCTTTTTCCCGGACGGAGGTCACGGCGATGCCCGCCCTGCGCAGGGCTGCCAGCACATCCTCCAGCCGGGTGTCCAGAATGCCGGAGAGAATCAGCAGGGTATCCGCCGACAGGAATTCCGGCAATATGGGACTGAGGCCGATGATCACATCCGCCACGATGTTCACCAGCACCAGGCCGTAGTGCCCGGCGGCCAGCCGGTCCATCAGGGGCCTGTCTGCGGTAACGTTGCCCGTCAAAGCGGTGAATTCCGGGGAAGCAAAGCCGTTGTAGAGCGCGTTTTCCCGGGCGATGGTCTCGGCCTTGGGGTCAATGTCCACTCCGATGGCGGATTCCGCCCCCAGGCGCAGGGCGGTGATGGACAGAATGCCGCTGCCGCTGCCCAGATCCAGGCAGTGCATACCGGGGCTGACGGTTTCCTCCATGGCCTCCATCACCATCTGGGTGGAGGGGTGGGCACCGGTGCCGAAGGTGAGGCCCGGATCCAGAATCACCTTTTTCCGGTGGGTTTCGTAGGTGTCTTCCAGCCAGTAAGGGAGCACCACAAGGCTGTTTCCCACTTCCTGAGGGGGATAGTTGTCCTTCCAGCTCTCCTCCCAGTTGGTTTCCGGCAGGGGCTGTACGGTGATGGGAAGCTGCTTTTCCTCGGCAAAGCGCTTCAGAACGGAAAGGCGCGCCTCCTCCGTGTCCTCCAGATACAGCTTGACCCGGCTCAAGCCCTGCAGGCTCTTTTCCAGACCCTCGTCAATATAATCCCAGTATTCCCGGTTTTCCTCCAGAAAGTCCTCAAATTCCTGCTGATCCTCGATACACAGATCGTCAAAGCCCAGTCCGGTCAGGGCGGTTGCCAGCTGATTAACGGAACCGGGCCGGGTATTGAGGGTGATTTCCAGCCATGCCATTGCAGGCCCTCCTCGTTTGCTGTACAAATGTACACATCATATCAGCGTACATTGTACAGCAACGGAGGGAAAAAGACAACCGGAAACCCATGAATTTTTTGCAAAATCCCGGCTGCCCCCGGATTCGGCATGAAATTTTTCCGGATCCCTTTCTATTTTCCGCGGAATGGTATATAATAAAATTTACTGCTTGTAAAGGAGTATCCTATGACCGAACGAATCGAATTGTATCCCGGCATCCGCCTGACGGTGTTCACGGACTGCCGGTTTAAGCAGAACTGTCTCAGCATTCAGTATGTGCGGAAAATGGACCGGTCGGAGGCGGCCATGAATGCCCTGATTCCCAGTGTGCTGCTCCGGGGCACCAACAGCGCCATGGACCTGCGGCAGATCACTCTGCGGCTGGACGAGCTCTACGGCGCGTCAGTCAGCCCCATTTCCCGCCGGGCGGGGGATTACCAGACCACCGGCTTCTATGTAAGCATGATGGATGACCGCTTCGCCCTGGACGGGGAAAGCGTTCTGGAGCAGACCCTCTCCTTTGTAAAGGATTTGCTCTTTGACTATCCCACGGAAAACGGCGGCTTTCTGCCGGATTTTGTGGAGGGGGAAAAGGTGAACCAGATCGCGGCCATTCAGGCGGAGCTCAACGACAAACGGGTCTACGCCGTCCGCCAGCTGCTCAAGAATATGTGCCGGGAGGATTCCTTCGGCATTCCCCGGATGGGAGAGGTGTCCGACGTGGCGGCCATCACCCCTCAGGAATTGCTGGACCACTATCTGCGCATCCGCCGGGAAAGCCCGGTGCAGCTCTATTATGTGGGCTCCGCCCAGCCTCAGAAAGTAGCCCGGTGTCTCCGGGAAATGTTTGCCCTGGAGCGGCGGGATTACCGGCCCCTGCCGGACCATACACCCCTGAAGCTTTCCGGGAAGCAGGACATCCGGGAGCGGATGGAGGTGGCCCAGGGGAAGCTTTGCATGGGCTTTTCTACCCCGGTGACCAACCGGGACAGGGACTTTGCCGCCATGCAGGTGATGAACGGGGTTTTCGGCGGGGATGTGACCTCCAAGCTGTTTCAGAATGTGCGGGAAAAGCAGAGCCTGTGCTACAGCATCGGTTCCGGCTACTACAGCGCCAAGGGTGTGGTGCTGGTATCCGCCGGCATTGATTTTGACCAGGAGCCCCATACCCGGGAGGAGATTCTGCGCCAGCTGGAGCTCTGCCGCCGGGGGGAAATCTCCGATACCGAGCTGCTCAGCGCGAAAGAGGCCCTGATTTCCGCCCTGCGGGGGGTATATGATACGCCCTCCTCCATAGAAAGCTACGATTCCGCCATGGAGCTGGGGGGCAGCGGCCTGACGCCCGATGCCCATATACGGGCGCTGGAGGCCGTGACCCGGGAGGACGTGGTGAGCTGCGCCAAACGTTTGCGGCTGCACAGTACCTATTTTCTGGAAGGAGGCGGAAGCCATGGAGCGGACTGAATATCCCCTGCTGGACGAGACCGCCTTCCGGCAGACCCTGCCCAACGGTCTGCAGGTCACGGTGGTGCCCCGGAAGGATTTTCAGAAGAAAATCGCCTATTTTGCAACGAACTTTGGCTCCATCCATACCGCCTTCCGGCTGGATGGGGCGGAATACCGGGTTCCGGCGGGCATTGCCCACTATCTGGAGCACAAGATGTTTGACCTGCCGGGAGACCGGGATGTTTCCGCGGAGTTCGCGGAGCTGGGGGCCAATGCCAACGCCTTTACCAGCTATGACATGACGGCCTACTAT
>JAXEMQ010000212.1:0-2569 GCA_034099845.1 Faecousia sp. | reverse complement strand
AACCCGGAAGCACCTCTGGGGAAAGCCCACCCTGACGGAAAAGCTCATTGCCATGGCGCCCAATATGGATATTCACATCATCCCGGACGCCAATGCGGACGGCTCTTACCGCCCCAGAGGCTCCCGGACAAAGGTGAACATGGTGACCCTGATGAAGGACTGGGCCGTCTCTCTGGCGATTCTGTCGCTGGCGTCGGTGGTGGCCTGGGCCTTTTCCAAGGTGGGCTTTACGGAGGCGAACATCATTGCCATCTACCTGCTGGCGGTGCTGCTGACCTCCATGGCCACCTCCTCCCGCAGCAGCTATGTTCTGTCCGCGGTGGGCAGCGTGGTGGTGTTTAACTTCTTCTTTACCAGCCCCCGGTTTTCCCTTCGGGTCTATGAACACGGTGCCCCCATGACCTTCCTGATTATGATTGTGGCGGCGCTGATGGTGGGCACCCTGACGGACCGGCTCAAGAGCCAGGTCCGCCAGTCCTCCCGGGCGGCCTACCGGACCAATCTGCTGTTTGAAACCAACCGGATGCTGCAAAAGGCCGCTACGGAGGAGGAAATCTTTCAGGCGGCCCAGACCCAGCTGCACAAGCTGTCCGACCGGGAGCTCACCGTTCGGCCCGGTACGGCAGCCGAGGGAAAAACCAACTCCACGGTTTATCTGATCAAAACCTCCGCGAAAATCTACGGCAGCGTTGTGATGGAAGGCGCGGAAGCCCTGGAAGCCTTTGAAAACAGCGTGCTTTTGTCCATTTTGGGCGAGTGCGCCCTGGCGCTGGAAAACATGCGCAACGCCAAGGAGAAGGAGGAAGCAAAGCTCCTGGCGGAAAACGAGAAGCTAAGGGCCAATCTTCTGCGCTCCATCTCCCACGATCTGCGCACCCCCCTGACGGCAATTTCCGGCAACGCGGGAATGCTGCTGTCGGAGGGGGACAACCTGCCTTCGGATACCCGGAACCGGATGTACAGCGACATCGCCGACGATGCGGCCTGGCTTTCCAATCTGGTGGAAAATCTGCTGGCGGTAACCCGCATTGAGGAAGGGCGCATGAAGCTCAATACCCAGCCCCAGCTGGTGGAGGAAATCGTTTCCGAGGCGCTGCAGCACATCAGCCGGAAAATCAGCGAGCACAGCCTGACGGTGGTCCACCGGAACGAGCTGCTGCTGGCAAAGTGCGATGCCCGCCTGATTGTGCAGGTGCTCATTAACCTGGTGGACAACGCCGTCAAGTACACACCGGCTTCCTCCCACATTACGGTTGAAACATGGCTGGAAAGGGGCTTTGCTGTGATTTCCGTGGGGGACGACGGCCCGGGTATTTCGGACGGGGAAAAAGAGCGGGTCTTTCAGATGTTCTATACCGGCAGCAACCCGATTGCGGACAGCCGCCGGTCCCTGGGCCTGGGGCTGAGCCTGTGCAGAACCATCATCACGGCCCACGGCGGTGAGATCACCGTTTCCGACAATGTGCCCAGCGGCACCGTATTTACCTTTACAATCCCATCCGGGGAGGTGGAAGTCCATGAATAAGCCACTGATTCTGGTGGTGGAGGATGACGGAACCGTCCGGAACCTGATTGCCACCACACTCAAATCCAACGATTACCGCTTCCTTACGGCTGCGGACGGAGAAGCCGCCATTGCCGCCGCTTCCACCCGGCAGCCGGACATTGTGCTGCTGGATTTGGGACTGCCGGATATGGATGGGGTGGAGATCATCCGCCGGATCCGGTCCTGGTCCCAGATGCCCATTATTGTCATCAGTGCCCGCAGTGAGGACGGGGACAAAATCGCCGCCCTGGATGCGGGCGCGGATGATTACCTGACCAAGCCCTTTTCCGTGGCAGAGCTTTTGGCCCGGCTGCGGGTTACCCAGCGGCGGCTGGCCGCCCAGGAAAACAGAACGGGAGAATCCACCTTCCGGAACGGAAGCCTCTTGATTGATTATGGGGCAGGCTGCGCCTACCTGGACGGGGTTCCTGTAAAGCTGACGCCTACCGAGTATAAGCTGCTGTGCCTGCTTGCCAAGGATGTGGGACAGGTGCTGACCCACACCTATCTGACCAATAAGATCTGGGGCAGCTGCTGGGAAAGCGACATGGCATCCCTGCGGGTGCACATGGCAACCCTGCGGCGCAAGCTGGAAAAGGATTCCTCCGTCCAGTATATCCAGACCCATATCGGCATCGGCTACCGGATGCTGAAGCTGTGATGCTCCGCGGCCGGACAGGGCTTCCCATCCATGGCGTTTGAAAGCCCATGGATGGGAGCGGTTTTCTATGCCGCGTCCGGGATTGACATTTTTCCCTGAGTAGACTATACTATATGCGTATTCGCCTGCATTGCGGGCAAGAAAGGAGATTTCAAAGGATGATTCGTGAGGTCATTGCCAGTTAACGGAATAGGGGCGCAGAGCGGAGGGGAAACCCCTGACCGGATTTGCGCTGTTTTGAAGGAACCTTTCGCATATTGGATTGCCGCGGAGCGCAGCCAAAGTCGGGGGCTGCTTTTGCCGCGGATTTTTTGCGCCCTTTTCCGGCGGAGCCATCGAAGAGGCAACGCGATCTAGCGATG
>JAXEMQ010000211.1:0-6488 GCA_034099845.1 Faecousia sp. | reverse complement strand
AGCTGTCAGCAGAACCAGAAGAAGACCGCCTTTCAGAAAGTCGGAAACCACACATCCCATGGCTTCCAGCCGGGGGATGATCTGAGTGGTCATAAAATGAATCACAAAGCTGTGGTTCAGGTAGACTGCATAGGAAAGCTTGCCGGTACCCCGGAATAGGGAGTGACCCAAAAGCCTGCTCAGCCAGCTGTCCGGCTCCATGCAGCTGAGAATCAGCAGGGGGGTGGTAATCAGGAAAATGTTGTGGAAATCCCCATAGGCGAACAGGGTGACAAGGCTTATGAGGCCCAAAAGGGAAAAGAGGGTTTTGTGCTTTCGCAGGCTGGAAAAGACCTGGGTTGTGGAAAAATAGTAGGTCAACACCCCAATACACATGGGGGAGAGGGCCCGCAGCAGCGGAACATACAGCGGTCCCCAGTTGGCCCACAGGTCCACACCGGACCACAGCAGGGACTGAATCATGAGAATTGCGGCGGGGAACAGCAGTTCCCGGGAAAGCCGCTCGTTGTGGCAGAGCATTGCGTAGAGAAAGTAGCCCGCAATCAGCAGGGCAGACAGCTGCCACAGAGGATAGTTGATGCTGTCGTGAAAATAGTAGCTGCTTTGCAGCAGCAGAATATCCGGAATTTGGTTGTAGAAGCCCCGGAGTATGGTCCCCAGCAGCTGCCAGGAGGGCGTGCGTACCAGGGTGCAGACATCCCGCACCAGCAGATACAGAAAGAACACAGCGCAGGAAAAGAAATAGTGGGGGTATATGCTTTTTGTATGGTCCAGGGTGTAGTCCCAGGCCCGGTAGGAAGGATCTGCCTTCGACCGGGTGTAGAATTTTTTCCCCAGAAAGAATCCGGAAATCATGAAGAAGACCTGAACGGTTACGGTGGGCCCGGGGGAGACGGAGAGCCCGCAGTGGAAGAGCGCAATCACATAAGCCAGCACCAGCTTCAACAGATCCAGACAGTAGCTTCTATTTTTCTCCATGGCTCAGAACTCCTGAAGAATCTCAACAATCTGGGCTTCGTAATCCCCTTCGTAGTCCTCACTCCGGCCTGCGGAGCGCACATTGCTTTCCGCCCCCCGCTCCGGGGCGGGGTATTCCCAGATGTGGTAGCTGAGGCCCCGGTGGGAAAAGGTGATGCTGCCGCAGTCGTTTTCCTCAAAGTATTGAAAGGGCATATTCTTCTGCCGCAGGCACCGCTGAATCAAAGTCAGACGCATGGCAACATTCCTCCGTTGTTTGGTGGCTTTTCTCCATTATACCGGGAATCAAAGGAAAAGGCAACGGCTATTTTGCCCGAACCAACCGCCGGACCCATCGGAAATCCTCTCCCCGGATAACGCCTGCCAGGTAGAGAGAACTGCCAAAAAGAAGAAGGTATGCAAAGCAGCCCAGAACACCCTGGATATGCCCGCTTATCCAGATACTCCCGATGGCGCAGGCGGCGGTGGTCAGGGGGAGGAAGAGGGCGATTTTTTGTTTTGTGAAGCGCAAAAGGTGGCGGATGCTCAGAAAAAAATTGACGGCATGGGTCAGGAAGAAGCTGAGGAAATATCCGTTCATTCCCAGCTTTGGCAGAAGAAAGAACAGCAGCACCACATCCATCGTATTGGTGAAAATATTGAATCGGACGGCCTGCGTTTGCTGGCCCAACCCCTTGGTGATGGCATCGGTGATGGCATCGCAGTAGAGCATAGGCACCAGAGGCGCATACTGCCGCAGAAGCGCCCCCGCCTCTTCACTCTTATAAAGCGCCAGACACAGGCTGTCCGCGGACAGGTAGAGGATCCCGGCAAATGCGGCCCCGTAGAGCATGGCCACCCGGAGGCTTTTGTGAAGCAGATAGCGGATACGGGTTTCTCCGCCGGAGCAGCTGCACCTGGCCAACTCCGGGATCAGCAGCTCGGACAGTCCAAAAAGGATGCAGGCCGGAAACATCATCACCGGAAATACCATGCCGGAAATACGGCCGAAGGCTGCCAGCGGATCGTGGATTGCCAGAGACAGTCTTTTGGGGACCATCAGGTTTTCCAGGGTGCTAATGCCGGATTTCAGCGTGTCCGCCAGAGCCAGCGGAACCGCCGCCCGGAGAATCCGTCCCCGTACAGGAATGTCTGGTCCCCGGGGATTCTTTTCTGCTCTGTAGAGAAACCGAAGCACCCCCAGGGTCAGACAGGAGCCCATACTGCTGCCGAATATCACACACTTGCAGGATATTCCGGGATCCGTTCCCGCGAAGAAAAACAGACAGGCAAGGGTAACGGCCATGGTAAAAATCTGTTCTCCCACTTCAACGACAGCCAGGGTCCCAATCCGGTTTTCGCCTGTAAAATAGCCGGTCATTACGGAACACAGGCAGCTGATGGGCAGAAAAAAAGAAAAAAGCCGCAGGGCACCGGTTACGGAAGGATTTCCGATCCATCTGGAAGCAAGAAAAGGGGCCAGGAAATACAGCGCCGCGGCAACGGAAAGGCTGCAAAGAATGCTGTAGCGCAGACAGCCGGAAAGCATCCGGCACAGGCCCGGCCGGTTCCTTCTGCCCAGTTCTTCCGCGGTCAGATACATGGTGGCGGTCCGTATACCGCCGATGCCGCTGATCATGGCAAGACCGCCTACAGACATGGTCAGCTGAAGCAGGCCGATGCCCTCGGCGCCGATCCGGCGGGACAGATAGACCTGAAATCCGGTTCCGGCCATCCGCAGTACCAGATTCACGGCAGTCAGCAGCAGCGCACTGTAAAAAAGCGGAACCGAACGCTTCAAGAAAATCACCCCTTGTCCACAGGGTATGCGGACAAGGGGCCGGATAGAATGTATTCAACGAATGCCGTTTGCTTCCTGGCAGAATGGACTCAGGGGACACTGCCCGCACTTGGGCTTCCGGGCGGTGCAGATATCCCGGCCAAACAGAACGATTCTGTGGCAGAAATCACTGCTTTTTTCGGGTGGCAGAATCTTTCGAAGCTGCTGCTCCACCTTTTCCGGCTCTTTGCCCCGGCTGAGTCCCAGTTTGCCGCAGATGCGGATGCAATGGGTGTCGCATACCACACTGCCCGGTACATGGTAAAGATCACCCAAAAGCAAATTGGCTGTTTTTCGACCTACGCCGGGCAGCCGAAGAAGCTGTTCCATGGTGCCGGGGACTTTCCCGTTATAGTCGGTTAGAAGCATCTGGCAGGCGAGGACAATATCCCTTGCCTTGTGCTTATAGAATCCGCAGGAGCGGACGTGGTTTTCCACATCGGAAATATCCGCGCTTGCCATGTCTTCCAGGGTGGGATAGGCAGCGAACAGCGCGGGAGTCACCAGATTGACCCGGGCATCGGTGCACTGGGCGGACAGCCGCACGGCGATCATCAGCTCGTAATCCTTCTCATAGTGCAGGGCGCATATGGACTCCGGGTATCGCGCTTCCAATATTTGAATGATTGACTGTACCTTTTCTTCCATGGATACGCCTCCTCTTTCTATTTAGAGTACCATAGATTCCCTGCTTTTTCAATCCAAAAAACCGGCTTCCTCCGCGGACATGGCGGATACCTCATAGGCGGTCATTTCTACGGCTCCGTCCGGAGTGAGTTTTGTGTAGACCCGGCTTTGCAGTCTGCCGGAGATACGCAGGTGGTCTGCCGTATGAAAGGCGGAAACCTTGCGGGCGGTAGATCCCCAAAGAATGCAGGGAATGTAGTCCGCCCGGTGACAGCCCCGGGGCACCGCCAGCATACAGTCGCAGATTTCCCGCCCCAGGGGGGTGCGCCGGTATACCGGCTCCCGGCAAAGGGTGCCCTGAAGGTCTACATTGTTGAGGGCAGGCCCGTCCTCCGCGGTGATGCTGTCCGCGTACAGAAAAATCAGAAGCTTCCGCCGGCCGTCGCTGCGGATGTTGTGGGAACGGACCTGTCCCGCCACGGACAGCATTTCCCCTCCGGAGAGATCAAGGGCATTGAGCACTTCTTCCCGTACCAGAACCGGCAGCGTATCCAGCGCGCCGGATAATCTGGGAACCTCCAAATAGAGCCTGAAAAACCGCTTCCCGCCGGTTTCGTGGGAAAAATCCGGCAGCCTTGCCAGACTGCCTCGCACAAAGGCCTGATTTGTTTGCTGAAGCATTGTACCACCCCATACTTTCAGATGTATGGAACATCCTATGCATATGGGTGGCAAACAGAACGGCTCAGACCCTGTGCTGTCTTCGGTAGACGGCGGGAGTGGTGCCCATAGCCTGCCGGAAGGTCTTAATAAAGAAACTCACGTCTTCAAATCCGCAGGCGGCGGCAACGGCGGCAACGGTGTCCCCGGTGGAGCGCAGCCTCTCACAGGCTTTTTGAATGCGGTATTGACGCAAATACTGATTGGGCGTTAAATGAATGATGCTGTGAAAGCACCGCAGGCATTCACTTTCGCTGACGGCGGCTGCGGCGGAAATATCCTGGACCGAGATTTTTTCGGAATAGTGGTCATGGATGTATTGCAGCAGGAGCTTTGCCCGCTGATCCCGCTGGGCCCAGCGGATATCCGGCCCGGAAGATTGAATGGGAACCTTTCGGCACAGAAGCAGAATCATTTCGGAAAGTTGCTGCCGGACGGCAAACTCAAAACCGTACTCCGTTTCCCGGACTGCGTTCCAGGCGGAATGAATACTTGTTAATATGGTTCCCTGCCAATCCACATCCGGTGACAAACACAGGCAGGGACCAATCCGATGCCGGAGCAGCGGTTCCAGATACCCATGATGAAACACGCTGTCCGTGTTGCCACCAATCAGCCGAGGGTGAAATACAATGGAGTGAATGTGGCAGGGGATCTCTCCCTCCTGCCAGCAGCCATGCAGAACGCCGGAATTGATCAGAACACCCTGACCTTCTTTCAGGATATTCTGACATTCACCGCAGCCGATCCTTACAGCCCCCTGATCCACAATGATGGCTTCCAATTCCTCGTGCCAATGCCAGGGAACCGGCCCGACGGAAAGATTGTCCTGATAGCAGGCGGCGGGAAAGGCGCCGGAGCCATGCCTGGTCAGCTCCTGACCACTGGGGGCAATGTCAATGCATTCACAGGACGAAATAGACATCAGTATACTCCTTTGAAGGTTTTATCCTATTTTTTGGTGGAATAATCGGATGAAATCCGTATCTTCTGATGGTATAATCCTATCATAAATCAGGAGGGATTTCAATATGGTTCATTTGCTCCTTGGCATTATTTATCTTGCGTTTATCAGCCTTGGCCTGCCGGATGCGCTGCTGGGCTCTGCCTGGCCGTCCATCTACCCGGAATTCCAGGTGCCGGTTTCCTATATGGGCGTGGTCAGCGTAATCATCGCGCTGGGCACCTGTGTATCCAGCCTTCTCAGCGACCGTATGACAAGAGCTTTGGGCACCGGAAAAGTGACTGCCCTCAGTGTGGCGACCCCAGCTTTGGCCCTGTTTGGATTTTCCTGGTCCCGTTCTTTCTGGGCGCTGTGCATCTGGGCCATACCCTACGGGCTGGGCGCCGGCAGCGTGGACGCGAGCCTTAACAACTATGTGGCCCTGCATTATGAAAGCCGCCATATGAGCTGGCTTCATTGCTGCTGGGGCATCGGAGCGGCGGTGGGTCCCTACATTATGGGCTACGTTCTGACCGGCGGCAGCTCCTGGACCCGGGGCTATCAGCTGATTGGAATGATGCAGATTTGCCTGACGGCTGTGCTGTTCCTGAGCCTCCCGCTGTGGAAGAGCAGACCTGCCCAGGCAGGTGGAGAGCAGAGCACAAAGCCGCTGACGCTGAAACGGATTGTATCCATTCCCGGCGCCAAAGAGGTGCTGATCTGCTTTTTCTGCTACTGCGCAGCGGAACAGACCGCCGGCATCTGGGCCAGCAGCTACCTGACGATCCACAAAGGTGTTCCGGCGGAGATTGCGGCAGGATTTGCCAGTATGTTTTATATCGGCATCACCGTGGGCAGAGCAATTTCGGGCTTTCTGACCATGAAACTGAACGACACGCAGATGATCCGCATGGGCCAGGGCATTATGGCGCTGGGGTTGGCTGCCATGCTTCTGCCCCTGGGCGCCAATGCGGCGCTGGCGGGTTTTCTGCTCATCGGTTTGGGCTGCGCACCCATCTATCCCTGCATCATCCATTCCACGCCGGTTCATTTTGGCGCGGAGAATTCTCAGGCCATCATCGGTGTGCAGATGGCAAGCGCATACCTGGGCATCTGTGTGGCGCCGCCGCTGTTTGGCCTGATTGCCCGTTATCTTTCCATTGGTCTGCTCCCGGCTTATCTGATGGTCATTCTGGCCGCGATGGTATTCCTTCATGAGGCATTGCTAAAAAAAGCGGATGCCTGAAACAAGAGTGCAAGGTATATAATGGTCCCCAAGAAATAGACCACCTCTTCCAAATGAATCGTGAACATGGTAAGATAAACCAAAGGAAACGAAAGGAGTCCATACTATGTCACGAGGGAAATACACACCGGAATTTAAGGCCAAGATCGTTCTGG
>JAXEMQ010000200.1:0-8235 GCA_034099845.1 Faecousia sp. | reverse complement strand
ATCCACCGCTTCCTTTCGGGTTGCCCAGCTGGTACAGAACCGGACCGCCCTGTGGGTCCCGTCCACCCGCTCCTGCTCGCAGAAAACGAAATCCTCGCTGAGCTTTTCCAGCACCGCATCCGGCAGGATGGGGAAAATCTGATTGGTCACTCCGGGAACCAGCAAGGGAATCTTCAGCTCTTCCAGACAGCCGCGGATCTGATCCGCCAATTCATTTGCCCGGCGGGCGATGGCAAAATACAGATTGTCTTCCATCAGTGCTTCAAACTGAACACCCAAAAGCCTGCCCTTGGCCAGCATTCCCCCGTGCTGTTTGATCATGTAACGGAAATCCCGCTTGAGTTCTTCATTGGCGATCACCACCGCCTCGCCGAACAGGGCGCCGACCTTGGTGCCGCCGATGTAGAAAACATCACAGAGCCTTGCCAGGTCCTCCAGGGTCAGGTCATTGCCCTTTGCCGTCAGCCCGTAGCCCAGCCGGGCGCCGTCCACAAACAGGTAAAGGCCCGTATCCCGGCAAGCCTGACTGATGGATGCCAGCTCGGATCGGCTGTAAAGGGTTCCCAGCTCGGTGGGGTTGGATAAGTAGACCATTTTGGGCTGGGTTGTATGCTCAAAGCTGTCGCTGGCGTAGTGGTCATGGACATACTGCCGGATCTGATCGGCTGTAATCTTCCCATCCCGGCTGGGCAGCCAGAGCACCTTATGTCCCGTTGCCTCCACGGCACCGGTTTCGTGGCAATTGATATGGGCGCAATCGGCGCCGATCACCCCCTGATGGGCCCGAAGGGCCGCATCAATCACCGTTAAATTGGCCTGGGTGCCGCCCACCAGGAAATGAACCGCCAGGGTATCATCCCCGCACAGCCCCCGGATCCTTTGGGCAGCGGCAGCACAGTGATCATCCGTTCCGTACCCCGGTGTCTGCTCCATATTCGTTCTGGTAAGATACTCCAAAACCCTGGGATGGCAGCCTTCGCTGTAATCGTTGTTGAAATATAGCATCGCTCTGCTCCTTCTCTTGGGGGACAGGCCCCTGTTTTTCCCTATTCTATCGCCGGAAAAGTGGGCTGTCAAGGGTATAGGCTCCAGCGCAATCGCATAGGTTTTACAAACCGCATCGGAGGGGAGATCTGTGAGCGAAGAAATGGATTCCAGGGCCCGTCAGCTGGCCCAGTACATGATCGAAACCGGTGCCACCGTCCGGGCAGCCGCCGGACAATTCGGCATTTCAAAATCCACGGTACACAAAGACCTGACCCAGCGGCTGCGGGAAATAGACGGCCTGCTGTATGACCAGGTCCGCACCGTTCTGGACCGGAACAAGGAAGAACGCCATATCCGGGGCGGTATGGCGACCCGCCGAAAATACAAGGGCGCCTGACAGCCGCCTCTCCCCCTCCGGGGAGAGGCGTTTGGCCCTGTGCTACAGATCGTCCGCGTCCTGGACAGGCTGCTCCTCTTTCTGCTCCGGAACGCCTGTATAGCTGCCCTGGGGATCCGTCTCAATTTTGCCCCTTGGAGGGACAAAGCCCGGAAGAGCGCCGGGAAAGAATTTCCTGTTTTTCATCAGGATCACCTCCATGGTTTCAGTTTTCCCCAGGCCCCAAAGAATATGCCGCCCGTTGCTTTCGGGCCAAATCCATGCTATCATAAAGAAAAAAATCTGGAGGACCTTATGTTTGAAATCACCCTGATTGCCATGGGAAAGCTCAAAGAAAAATTCTATCTTTCCGCCGCCCAGGAGTATGCCAAGCGGCTGTCCGGTTACTGCCGGTTCACCCTTCTGGAGCTGCCGGAATACCGTCTGCCGGATGCTCCCGGCGAAGCGGAGATTGCCGCGGGTCTTGAAAAGGAAGCCGAAGACATTCTCTCCCGCATCCCCAAAGGCGCCTGGTTCTGCGTTTTTACGCCGGAGGGGAAAGAGCTGAGCAGTGAGGCCTTCGCCGGGAAGCTGGCTGACATCAAGCTCTCCGGAAAAAGCAGCGCCTGCTTCCTCATCGGCTCCTCCTTCGGCATGGCCCCCAGCGTGAAGCAGCGGGCGGATTTCCGGCTTTCCATGGGTCCCATGACCTTCCCCCACCATCTGGCACGGATCATGGTTTTGGAACAGCTGTACCGGGCGGAGGCCATCCAGGCAGGCAGCCGGTATCACAAATAAAGCGAAATGTGTTCATTTCACACAATGGCTTGACTTAATAAATAATGTGCGTTATATTTCCTTCAGAAATTCGTTTTTGAAAGGAATGAAACGGAAATGCGTGAAAAAATTGCGCAATACATGGATTTGTATTATGCTGGCTCCGGGTTGAGCGAAGACCTCAGGCAGCAGCTTCTTCAGGAAGCACTGGACCTCTATGACAGTCTGATCCTGGAGGGCAAAAGCGAACAGGAAAGCTATGGCCAGGTGATCGCCTGGATTGGAGCACAGGCCCAGCCGGTCCCCCATTCGGAAAACACGCAGAAAACCGATGCCTCCGGAGAGGCCAACGCCTTTACTCCCATGGGTAAGCGGATCTGCACCGCCATCGCCGTGATGCTTTACATTCTTTGCCCCATCCCTCTGATCCTGTTTCAGAATGTAATCGGGCTGTGCTGCCTGCTGGGTATGGTTGCCTGCGGCGTTTCCATTCAGATTCTGGCCGAAAAATTCATGGATACGCCGGATCCTATAGACCCGATTTCCAAATCCCTTCGTCCCATTCTGCACGCAAGCGCCGTCGCTCTGTATGTGCTATCCACCATTCCCCTTCTGATGTTCCAGAACACCCTGGGGCTGTGTTGCCTGCTGGGTATGGTCGCAGTGGGTGTAGCCATGCAGATGATTGCCGGCAGCGGCAACGCAGACATCCGGCCCAAGGCGGAGGCCGATCCCCTGCGCAAAAGCATTGACTCCCTCGTCGGTCTGATCCTGCTGGCCATTTATCTGATTGTCAGCTTCCGTACCCATGCCTGGTGGATCACCTGGATCATCTTCCCCATTGGCGGGGCCGTGAAGGATCTGGTGCTGAGCCTGGCCGCCATCGGAAGCGGGAAAAACACAGGAAACACCGCTCAGACGGTCATCAGAGCGATTCTGATCGTGGTGCTCTTTTCTTTGATTGGCAGCGCTGTCTGGGGCTTCGGACGCAGAAACCACATCCCCTTCTGGAATTTGCCGCTGATTCATCTGAATTCCGGCAGCGAAGTATCGGAAGGCCGCAATTATCTCACCGAATCTACGGTTCAGAACATCAGCTTCGACGCCAGCGAAGTAAAGAAGCTGCACATTGAATGGGTTTCCGGCAATGTCACAGTAAAAACCGCCGACCAGCACAACGTCACCTTCCGGGTAGACGGGGACAGCGCACTGCCTTTCTCCTACCGGCTCAACGGCAACGAACTGGAATTGCGCTACCCTGCCGACGATGTCATTTGGAAACCGGCAAGGGGCAGCAAAAACCTGACCGTCACCGTTCCTCAGTCCTGGTATGCCAGAGAAACCAGAATTGAAGTCACATCCGCAGTGGTGGAAGTGGATGGTCTTTCCACGGAAGAGCTGAAACTGGATTCCACCTCCGGCCCCATCACCGCTTCCGGGCTCTGCTGTGATCAGATCATTGCCAGCACCGTTTCCGGTAGCATCATTCTGGAGGGCACCGCGGAGGAACTGAAGCTGGATACCACTTCCGGCAGATGTCAGGCGGAACTGGATGAACGTGTCCGGGAAATCGAGCTGGATTCCGTTTCTGGCGAACTGGAGCTGATTCTGCCCGAAAGCCTGGGCTTTGAAGCCGAAGTTGATACGGTCAGCGGCAGCTTCCGGTCCGATATTCCCACAACAGCCGCCTCCAAGGGTGTCTACACCTGCGGAAACGGGGAATGCGGCATTTCCGTGGATACGGTATCCGGCAGTATAACCATTCAGAAAAAGTAATGTTTCTCCACAAGAAAAGCCCCAACTTCTCAAAAAAGTTGAGGCTTTTCTTTCTGTTTTCAATACTCTCCCGCCGCGTACATCACCGCGGACAGGGCGCACAAAGGGGCCGTTTCGCACCGCAAAATCCGTTTTCCCAGGGTACAGACCGTCAGACCGGCGTCCAGTGCTTTCTGAACCTCCCGCTCTTCCAGTCCTCCTTCCGGCCCGGTCAGCAGGCTCACGGATTTCCATTCCCCGGATTCCAGCGCATTGTGAAGGGTCACAGTATCTTCGTGCTCGTAGAACAGCAGCGCCTTATCCGCCAAAGCCGCACGTTGCAGGGCAGATTGGTAAGAATCCAGCACCAGCACCTGCGGAATCACACCCCGGCCGGACTGCTCGGCTGCGGAAGCGGCGATCTTTTGCCAGCGTTCCAGCTTCTTTTTCAGGCTTTTCTCGTCAGGCCTGGACACGCAGCGTTCTGCAGGGAACGCCACAATCTCTGCCGCTCCCAGCTCTGTAGCCTTCTGAATCACGTGCTCCAGCTTATCCGCCTTGGGGAAGGCCATATACACGCTGACCCGGACGGCTGCCTCAGAGGACGAGGGTCTGCGTTCCACCAGGCGCAAGGTCAGGTCCTCCGGATTCTCCACTTTACACAGGCACTCCTCTCCCATGCCGTCACACAGAAGCACTTCTTCCCCCTGCTTCAGACGGAGCACCTTGGCGTGCCTGGCATTTTCACCGGTAAGCTGAATAGCTTCTCCGGACAGTTCCTCCGGCGTTACAAAAAATCGAATCATGACGCTGCCTCTTTTCTTAGGATTTTCTATACTATAGCATAGCTTTTTCCGGGAAGCAACGGAAGAATGCAAACGGGTTCGTTCCGGTAATCAAAAAAATACACCCGTACCAACGCTTTTCGGCATCGGACGTATTCAGATTCCATCCACATCCGTACCGGATGCGTCTGGAATCTGAGGGACTCTCCCACGGGCTAAAAACAGTCCACCGGACTGTTTTTACGGCAGCTGACGCTGCCGCCGCCCTTTCGAGTCCCCTCTCGAGCATAAAAATATCGGCCACCCCGAAAGGGGTAGCCGATATTTTGGTGCACCAAGGCAATCCAAATCCGAACGAGGTACCGGTGGTTGAGCATATACAGTTATAATATGTTGACTTTTTACAAGCATTGAATTAAGATAGTCTTACCCTATCATCGCATTATTTGAAAGAAGGAGTGATAGCAATGAAAAAACGATTCCGTTGGCTGTTCGCTCTGCTGGCGATCTGCATGGTCATCTCCATGCTCCCCCTGCAGGCAATGGCAGCATCCGAGACCTACCAGGACGAGTATGGTCTCTGGACTTATGAGGTAGCTGAGGATGGCAGCATTACCATCACTGGCTTCCGCTCTGCCCAGAAGAACATCGTCGTCCCGGCAAAGATCAATGGCAAGTTCGTCAAAAAACTGGGCGATAGTCTGTTCAAGAATCGCGCTGATCTGACCATGATCGTGGTTCCCTATGGCATCACCGACATCGGCAACGATGTTTTCTCCGGCTGTGCCAAGCTGGAAAAGGTGGAACTGCCCCAGTCTCTGACCACCATCGGTGACAAAGCATTTGCCAATTGCGAAAAGCTGGAGCAGCTGTTCATCCCCTCCTCCGTAACGGAGTTGGGCGAGGAAGTCTTCAAGGACAGTCCCCAAATCGAAGTCCGCTGCTATAAGGACTCTGCCACCGCCGAGTACCTGAAGCAGAATAAGGACGATGTGTCCAGCTTCACCCTCATTGAAGTAACCCCGTCTCCCGCGACGAAGCCCCCCGTGACCAACGGCAGCACCAGTACCCCGGATACCGCCGTAACGGTGAAGGGCAAGCTGGTTACCTATGAATTCGGCAAAACCATCAACGGCAAGCGGGAATACACCATTGTCCTTGCGGATACCGACCCGAACATGGACGTTCTGCGCTACCTGAAACAGCACGACCATGGGTACCAGTCCTTGGATCCTCAGATTTATGAGGCACTGCGCAGCCGGTTCCAACTGGTGTCCTTAACCAGATATGACGGTAAGAATACCATGGACATTACGCCGAAGAGTGGCGAAGGCATTGTCGGTACCGGTGCCTGGATTCAATCCGAGCCTGACGGCGACCAGATGAAGCATGATGTGCTGTATGGCCTGTCAATCCGTATCGATAATTTAGAAGAGGGCAGCCTTGGCCGTGTGGAATTCGATTCTAAAAACAATCTGATCTCCTATGAGTGTTCCTCGGGAAATCTCAATGGCTCTCTGGTAAAGGACAATGGCTACACCTGCTATGATAAGGAAGACCAGAAAACCACAAGGTACTTCCCTAATGGCGAAGTTCAGTATGACGCCGACTATTCTGTAGCCTCCGCACACAAGATCAACACCGATGGCTCTTGCGTTGGCAACTCTGTCGGTAAGGATAAGTATACTTATCCTTCTGATCCCGGTGAAGTGGTGAACTGGAAAGATGTTATGGTCAGCGGCGATACTTCCGCCTCTTTGCATTATGTGCATACCACAGATGAATCTGGCAAGCCCCATTCCAACAACGTCTATGTTGAGACCACCGCATCCGATGGCACGGACACCAAGCAATTCGCCAACGTATTCTACGAGGGACAAGAGACCCCCAGCGAGGTGCATAAAACCGATATTTCCCCCAATGGCAACGGCACCTATGATGTGACATCTTCCCACTACCGTGCTAAAGAAGAGTGGAGCAACATCCATAAGTATACCGGGTGGGATTTCGTTGAGCAGAAAGAGTCGGTAGTCATCGTAGATAGCAGCGGAATCAATCGCAATGTTATTGATTATCGGGAAGACACTGTGAGAGCTGGCAATGTTGCGGATGCGGAAAAGAACACCAATTTCAATTTCCCCAATAATCCCGATGAGCATACGACCGGTGTTTCCTCGAAAACAGTCTTCATCAACGATGACGTATCCTGCTCCGGATCCACCGAATATGAAAGCGGCAGAACAGAGACATTCATAGAAAAAACCAGCTTTGTCAGGCTAACGGATCATACTTATGTCGACAATACCGGCAAGTATGTTGGCTGGGATTGGGTTCTGAACGCCTTTAACAATACCACTGACGGTGTTAATAACAGCGTTGGAACCAATTACCGGGTGAGCGAGTATAAGTACACCAGCAACAGCGACACCTGGACAAAGACCACTGTTAATGTCCATTCCAACGGTACGTACTATTCCGATATTAATGAATTCAAGCAGGCGTATGTTTCCGGAAACCTGGAGAATTGCGATGTCAGGACGGAAAGCTTCGTCTATGATCCCTCTACAGATTCCGGCGCGGACAACTGGCGGCTGCTGGATACTTCCCCCAGCAGCGAGGAAGATGCCGCCATTGCTAAGGGCGATTCTTCTGTGACCGATGGCGAAGGCAATGAGCTCAAGCAGGCAGATGCCCTGAAGGAGATGCAGGGTCTGGCTGCGGATCTCAAGGAAACCGCGAAGGAAGACCCCACTGAGAAGACCTTCAACGATGCCGTTAAGAAGACTCCCGGTGCTTCCGATATTCTGGTGAAGGCCGAAGACATTCTCGAGACCGGCAAGGTTCCTGATGGCAATACAGGTGACGAGATCGATCATCGTCACAATGAAGATGGTTCTGTCACTACTGTTATTATCCCCGAGACGAACTCTGAGCAGCCCGCCGCGCAGTCCAGCGAGCAGCCCGCCGAGCAGCCTACTGGGCAGCCCGCCGCGCAGTCCAGCGAGCAGCCCGCCGAGCAGCCCGCCGAGCAGCCCGCCGCTCAAATCACTGAGGAATAATTCCTCTGCTATTCGAACGTGAATCCATAGTGCAAACCGCTGCCAGCACCAGCCGGCAGCGGTTTTTTATGGACTGGTTCTGTTTGTACGCAAACGCTCAACCACCAATAACATTTTATCATTACTTTCATGTGATTTTCATTGAAAGTTATGGAAATATAGTAAAAAACCGCTTAGAAAAAACTCTCTAAGCGTTTTTTCACTGGTGCGAGAGAGGGGACTCGAATACACTATGGAGCAAACGCCGTCCAGCCGGCGTTTGGCAACGCCCACCGGGCATTGCATGAAAGTGGGTTCGAGTCCCCATCAAATCAAAAAAGTACACCCGTACCAACGCTTTTGGGCATCGGACCTGTTCCGGTTTCATCCACATCCCTACGGGATGCGTCTGAAACCGGAGGGACTCTCCCACGGGCTAAAAACAGTCCACCGGACTGTTTTTACGGCAGCTGACGCTGCCGCCGCCCTTTCGAGTCCCCTCTCGAGCATAAAAATA
>JAXEMQ010000199.1:0-6034 GCA_034099845.1 Faecousia sp. | reverse complement strand
GTCATTCCGAGCCAGTGCGCACACTGGCGTGGGAATCCCCCGGTTGAATGGGAATGCTTACCGAAATGCATCCAAAAAGTTGGGGGGATTGCCACACCAGTGACATCGGTCACTGGTTCGCAATGACAGTTTTGATTTTTTCTGTGCAAATTGACGAAATGATTTCTTAGTGAGACAGCCCCATTGTGTTTATTCCCGGGGCTTTTCCTGAAGGCGGCACGCCAGGTATTCCAGGGCCTCTGCATTGGTATAGCCCAGAACTGCCTGTATTTCTCCTGCCAGAATTTTCTCCGCGTCATGGAGGAAGTTCTCGTCGCAGATGTGCAGCCGCTTTCCACAGCTCTTCTGCCGCTGCCGGTGAAGATAGAGATTGTAAACGGTTTGAGCCAGCTTTTCCCGGCTGCCGCTGCCGGACAGCTCCCGATAGAACTGCTTGCGCCGGTTTTCGTCCACGATCCAGCAGTCTGTGCGCACTCTTTCGGAAGAGAGTAGAGCGGTCAATTCCTCCGGGCTCAGAAGCGGGGACAGCTTCTGCATGGCTGTCGGATTGTGCATGGGCACAAAATATTGGCTGCCGCTCCGGTTCACCGGTTCCAGCACCAGATACCGGCGACTGACCCGGTCCACAACCCGGTCCTGGATCTGGCTGATCCGGCAAACCCCGTGGATTCCGTATACAACCAGCTGGCCCACCTGATACATAGCGGCTCCCTCCCAATGTAAAATATCCTTATTTTTATTCTATCAAAATCGGCAGGAGATTGCACGATGGGATTTTCCACGAATTTTTCCGTAGGCTATTTGGACACTTTTACCTGAAAATGGAATTATTCGAATATCAGATTCACATCATAGTGCCGCAGCCAGAAATCGGTCTGCAAAAAGTAGGCAATGATCTGGGGCCGGCGCATGAGCTGGCCATACCAGGGCCAGGGACTGGACCCATTCAGCAGGGAAATCAGCGCGTCCTTTTTGATCAGGGCGAACAGCGGCGCGTCCTTTGCCTTCAGAAGCCGGACCATTTTTTCCTCCAGCAGGATTTCGTATCTGGGATCAAAGGTTTTGGGATAGGGGCTCTTTTTCCGGTGGGCTACTTCCGGAGGAAGCAGATCCCCCATGGCCTGCCGGAGAAGTCCCTTCTCTTCCCCACCGTAATCCTTGTACGCCCAGGGAACGCCGTAAAGATATTCCGCGATCCGGTAGTCACAGAAGGGTACCCGGACCTCCAGCCCCCAGAACATACTCATCCGGTCCTTCCGGTCCAGCAGAGTCTGCATGAACCAGCGGAAATTCAGGTTGACCATTTCTTTCATTCGTTTTTCCAGAGGAGAACAGTCGGGGTTTATGTCGCTTTCCCGGCAGGTGGCCTGATACGCCTCGTCGACAAAGGCCAGAGGGTCCAGCCGTTGCAAAACGGCATCGGTGAGCAGACTGGCCCGCTGGGCGGTATTCTGTGCCCAGGGGAATCCGGCCCGGCTCCGAACCTCCGGGTCCCGATACCAGGGATAGCCGCCAAAAATTTCATCGGCGCACTCCCCGGAGAGGGCCACCTTTACATGGGACCGGATCCGCTTGCAGAATACCAGCAGGGAGAAATCCACATCTGCCATCCCCGGAAGATCCCGGGCAACGGTGGCATCCTCCAGGGCATCCGCCAGCTCCTCCGGGGTCAGTTCCCACTTGTGGCTGCGGCTGCCGATAAACCGCGCCATTTGGTCGATGTAGGCCCGGTCTGAGGTGGGCTGGAATTTTCCGGGGGTAAAGAACTTTTCTTCATCCCGGTAGCCGATGGAAAAGGTATCCAGCGCCTCCCCGGCCTCCCGCCGGTCCCGGGCCACCAGAGCGCTGATGATGCTGGAATCCAGCCCCCCGGACAGGAAGGTGCCCAGAGGCACATCCGAAACCGTCTGCCGCCGGATGGCATCCGTGACCAGCTCCCGGACGCTTTCCACCGTTTCCGGGAAGGTTTCCTCATGGACCCGGTCCCGCAAAAACCAGTACCGCTTCACTTCCAGCTTTCCCCCGGCAAAGGTCGCCCACTGCCCCGGCTCCAGCTCCCGAATGCCCCGGAAAACGCCGCTTCCCGGGATCCGCCCGGGGCCCAAAAGCAAAATCTGGGCCGCTCCCTGGGCATCCAGGCTGGCGCTTACCCCGGGATAGGAAAGAATGGTTTTGATTTCCGAGGCAAACAGCAGTGCAGCTCCCTGCACCCGGAAGAAAAGGGGCTTCACCCCCATCCGGTCCCGGGCCAAAAACAGACTCTGCTGCCGCTCCTGCCAAACCGCGAAGGCAAAAATGCCGTTGAGCCTGGTGAGGCTTTCCGCTCCCCACCGGACATAGGCGTGAAGCACCACCTCCGTATCCGAGGCAGTCAGAAACCGGTGGCCCAGGCTTTCCAGCTCCCGGCGGATTTCCGCCGTATTGTACAGCTCCCCGTTATAGACCATGGTGTAACGCTCCCCTGCCCAATCCAGCGTCATGGGCTGACTGCCCCCGGCAGGATCGATCACAGCCAATCGGGTATGCAGCAGCGTACAGGCCGGCGTACTGTACACGCCGCTGCCGTCGGGGCCCCGCCGGGCCATGGTGGAGAGCATCTTCCGCAGGGTCGGCTCACTGGCTTCCAGCCCAACCATCCCGGAAATGGCACACATGAACATCACACTCCTCTTTTCACAGTATGATTCTGAATGATTTTTCGTTCCCGGCAAATACTAGCCCCGGGAGGGATGCCTTATGAAAAACAGTCAGCAGATCCTGAGCTCGGTACTGAAAACAACACAGATGGGACAGATTGGAATCCGCAGCGTATTGGATACCCGGATGCGGCCGGGTCTTCGGCGGGCCTTGGAGCAGCAGCTGCGGGAATATGATCAGATTGAAACGGAGGCCCACACCCTGGCCGCCCAGCGGGGCTGGGAGCTGAAGGATCTGGATCCGGCGGTGCGGATGATGTCCAATATGGTTACCCGGATGAAGCTGTCCGCAGGGGGAACCGAATCGAAAATTGCGGATATGATGATCCAGGGCAACACCAAGGGCATGATCAAGGGGCTGCGGAATATGCACCAGTTTCCCCGGGAGGACAGCCGGATCACCGCCCTTTCTCAGAAGCTGCTGGACACGGAGACCGCCAATATCCGTCAGATGCAGGCGTTTTTGTAAAAGCATACCGCCGGAATCCCCATCCGGCGGCGCACTTTTTCCGCGGTACAGGCATATACTGCTTCGAAACCCGAAAGGAGGATATGCCATGCCTGATAACGGCTACATAACAGCCAGAGCCTATATGAGCGAAGCCCAGCTTCCCCTGAGCAATGTGGCGGTGACCATCGTCTCATCCGACGGCACCGCCATTGCCATGCGCCTGACCAACCGCAGCGGCCTTACGGAGCCTGTTGCCATCCCCACCCCGGAACGGTCGGAAAGCGAACAGCCGGAGGAAAACGGCCGTCCCTTTACCGACATTACCATTTATGCCTGGAAAAGTGGTTTTGAGCAGGTAGAGGCCCGGAATGTGCAGGTTTTCTCCGGAATCACCACCATTCAGGACCTGGAAATGGTGCCCCTGTCCGAGCTTCCGAACCGCT
The DNA here is from genome assembly GCA_034099845.1 of Faecousia sp. GTDB lineage: Bacteria > Bacillota > Clostridia > Oscillospirales > Oscillospiraceae > Faecousia. Next base: position 2,444 of record JAXEMQ010000199.1, on the reverse strand, counting down.
GGGATGAGAACGTGCTCTACAACACGCCGCCCCAGAATCTATAGGAGGATGTATGCCCACTGTTATTCCCTATGTACCCCAGCGGATCACCGTACATCTGGGCGCACCCAGCGCGGATGCGGAGAATGTGACCGTCAGCTTCCCGGACTATGTGAAAAACGTGGCCTCCTCGGAGATTTACCCCACCTGGGAGGAAAGCGCCCTGCGGGCAAACATCCTGGCCATTGTGTCCTTTGCCCTGAACCGGGTGTATACGGAGTTCTACCGCAGCCGGGGCTATGATTTTGACATTACCAGCTCCACGGCCTACGATCAGTTTTTTGTAAAGGGCCGCAGCTTCTTTGCCAATGTGGCAAGGCTGGTGGATGACCTGTTTAACAGCTATCTGCGCCGGCCTGGCTTTGTGGAGCCTCTGGCCGCCAAATTCTGCAACGGCACCACCGTCACCTGCGAAGGACTCAGCCAGTGGGGCAGCCAGAATCTTGCCCAGCAGGGCTACAACTCCGTGGAAATCCTCCGTTCCTACTATGGGGATGTGGAGATCGTCTCCGACGCGCCCATACAGAACTACACCTCCTCCTACCCTGGCATCCCTCTGCGGCGGGGCAGCATCGGTCCCAATGTGGTGGTGGTTCAGGTGGAGCTGAACCGCATCTCCCAGAATTACCCCGCCATTCCCAAAATCCCGTCGGTGGACGGCATTTTCGGCGTCCAGACGGAAAACGCCCTCATTGCCTTCCAACGCATTTTCAACCTGGATCCGGACGGGGTGGTGGGCCCGGCCACCTGGTACGCGCTGGTGCGGCTGTACACCGCCGTAAATTCCCTGTCAGAGCTGCGCAGCCAGGGCCAGCAGTTTTATACCATCGCCTGGAACGGAAGCCGCCCCATTCAGGAGGGCGACCGGGGCATCCGGGTGGAACACCTGCAATATATGCTCAGCGTCATTGGGGCTTTCATCTCCGCCATTCCGAAAATCGCCGTTGACGGCATCTTCGGTCCCGCTACAAGAAACGCCGTCCTTGCCGCCCAGCGGTACTTTGGTCTGCCCCAGACCGGCACCGTGGATCTGGCCACCTGGGATGAAATCTATGACCAGTTTACCGGCATTGAAAACGCCAGCTTCCGGGATCTGGAACGCTTTCCCTACACCTCCGCCGTCATCAGCGGCACGCCGCCCAGAAACCGGTACAGCCGCACCGGCACCATGACCCAATTCCCGGGCTACAACCTATCCATGTCCAATCAGGATACGGTCAGACAGGAGGTCGTGCGATGAAACCCACATCCAGCTTTCTTGGGCAGCCCATCCGGAGCCTGCAAACCATGCTGCGGGTTCTGTCCGAATACAACGAAGAATACAAAACCCTGATCCCTGACGGAATCTACGGACCGGATACCATGTCCGCGGTCCGGATTTTTCAGGAGAAGAACCGGCTGCCCATTACGGGGGTGACGGATCAGCTGACCTGGGAGGCGGTGGTGGAAGCCTGCGAGCTGGCTCTGGTGGAGGTAGCGCTGCCGGAGACGCTTCAGGTGCTCCTGAACCCCAACGTGTCCGTAACCCACGGACAGAGCGGTGCCATCGTATACTTGGCTCAGGTGATTTTAACCATTCTGAGCGACAACTACCACTGCGTCCCCTCCCCGCCCATTACGGGAATTCTGGATGATGCCACCAGGGATGCTCTGGAGCATTTCCAGCAGCTGTGCGGCCTGCCCATTACCGGGGACCTGGACCGGCACACCTGGAAGCATCTGGCCCTGCAGTTTCCCATGGCATCCAATCTGCCCATCAGCGAAGGCACCCGGGAGGTTTACGGTAAAAAACGGTAGCAATCTTTTGGTTGCTGCTTCAGACGATCAAAAGGCCTCGCAGAGTTCGCTGCGTCAGCAGCGAAAAGAATCCGAAACATTTTCTGCCGAATTCACCTCCTGTTCCTGGCAGACTGCAAAACCTGGCGAAAAAGCCCGAAGGGGTTTTTTCGCCAAGCTTAAAAAACGGCAGCGATCTTTTGATCGCTGCCGTTTGGCACATATTTCTTCCTCCAGGATCCGGTCTGTCACAAGTCCGCCGTCGGCTCATCCGCGAATATTTCCGCGGCATCGGCTTTCTCCACCGCTCCTGCCTTGTACCTACAGTATACCAGATCCAAAGGGCGAATGGTGAAGAATCCTTGAACGAACGGAAAAGAATTTTCGGAACCCTCCGGATTCATCCGCATCGCTGGCAGCGGAGGATTTACCCCGGAGGGCTGCCTCAGGCCGGGTAAACGTTGCTGATCAGCAGCAGCAGCGGCAGGGCCAGCGAAAACAAACTGACCGCCCAGGCATACATGGCTTTTCTGGACAGAAACATCATGGCAAGACAGCCGCCGGTCAATGCCAGAGGGCCCACCACCGCCGCGTACCGGGAAATATAGAGGGCAAACTCGCCGGTGGAC
>JAXEMQ010000192.1:0-6640 GCA_034099845.1 Faecousia sp. | reverse complement strand
AGTTCTCCCTCGGGACGGTCCGGGAAGTTCCGGTACAGGTATTCCGCAACCAGCATTCCCAGAATGCTGTCCCCCAGAAACTCCAGCCGCTCGTTGCTGAGCAAGCTGTTGTGCCAGCGCTCGTTGGCAAAGGAGGAGTGGGTCAGCGCGTTCTGAAGCAGGGAAATATTATGAAACCGATAGCCAATGGCCTCTTCCAAATCCTTAATCATGGACTGTTTGCTCCTTATATGCCGCCAGTTTTCCCAGGGCCTGCTGCAGCTCCGGGGTTACGTCATGCTCCACGGCGTCCATGGCCTGCTTTACCGCGTTGCGGAAGGCCAGCGCGTCGGAAGAGCCGTGGGCCTTGATCACCGGCTTTGTGATACCCAGCAGTTGGGTCCCGCCGATCTCGTGGTAGTCCAGCAGCTTCATCATTCTCTTGACACCGGAGGAGCAAAGCAGATACCCCAGCTTGGAAAACAGGTTCCTCTTGAATACCTTTTTCATCAGGCTGCCCATAAACATGGCCGTGCCCTCAATGGATTTGAGCAGCACATTGCCGGAGAAGCCGTCGCATACCACCACGTCCACGGCGCCCAAGGGCACATCCCGTGCCTCCACGTTGCCCACAAAGTTCAGCAGCCCCTTTTCACCGGCATCTGCCAGCAGGGCGTAGGCATCCCGCTGAAGCTGGGTGCCCTTGCTGTCCTCGGTGCCGATGTTGAGCAGACCCACCCTGGGATTGGCAACCCCCAGGCGTTTCTTTGCATAGGCAGAGCCCACCAGGCCGAATTGCAGGAGAAATTCCGGTGTGCACTCGGCATTGGCGCCGCAGTCCACGATGATGGTATTGCCGCCGGCCTTATTGGGGATGGCCGGGCCCATGGAGGCTCTGCGGATTCCCTTGACCCGCTTGACGATGAGGGTAGCGCCGGTGAGCAGCGCGCCGGTGGAGCCGGCGGAGACAAAGGCATCGCCCTGCTCCTGGGCCAGCAGCCGCAGGCCGATGACCATGGAGGAATTCTTCCTCTTGTGGATCACCGTACCCGGATCGTCATGCATATCCACCACGTCCTCTGCGCCGGCAATTTCCATGCCCTCGGGCAGATCATTGAGGCCGTGCTTCTGCATAACGGAGAGTATTTCCTCGCTGCGGCCCACCAGAGTGATCTGGGCTCCAAAGTCCTTGTTTGCCGCGATGGCGCCCAGTACGGGGGCTTCGGGAGCCAGATCGCCGCCCATTGCGTCCAGGATGATCTTCATATCTCTATCCTCTCTTTCACAGTCCGTTCGCCAGAAGCCGGTCAACCTCCTCAAGCGCCCGCCGGGAGATGGCCAGATTCTTTTCGCTCTTTTTCCGGACCCGGTATTCCAATGGGGAAATGATGCTGAAATTGATGTTCATGGGCTGGAACGACTCGATGCTTCCGTCACTGATGTACCGTCCCAGGGCACCGATGGCGGTGGTTTTGGGAAAATCCGGGATTTCCTTTCCCTGGACCTTTGCCGCCATGGCCACGGCGGCCAGGAAACCGGAGGCAGTGGACTCCACATAGCCCTCCACACCGGTCATCTGTCCGGCAAAGGCCACCAGGGGATTCCGCCGGTCGGCATAATACCGGTCCAGAAGCCTGGGGCTTTGCAGGAAGGTGTTCTGGTGCATCACACCGTAACGGACGAATTCCGCGTTCCGCAGGGCCGGAATCATGGAAAAGACCCGTTTCTGCTCCCCGAATTTCAGATGGGTCTGGAAGCCCACCAGATTGTAAACGCTCTTGGCCGCGTTGTCCTGCCGCAGCTGCAAAACCGCGTAGGGCTCCGCTCCGGTTTTGGGGTCCGTCAGGCCCACGGGCTTCATGGGACCGTAGCGCAGGGTGTCCGGTCCCCGGCGGGCCATGACCTCCACCGGCATACAGCCTTCAAACACCCGCTTGTCCTCAAACCCGTGAACCTCCGCCTCCTCCGCGGAGATCAGTTCCTTTATAAAAGCCTCGTACTGCTGCTTGTCCATGGCACAGTTTACATAATCAGGAGTGCCCCGATCATATCGGCTCTGCCACCAGGCAAGCTCCATATCCACGGATTCCGCCGTCACCAGCGGAGCGGCCGCATCGAAGAAATGCAGGTATTCGGCACCGAAGTATTCCCCGATGGCTTTGGAAAGGGGATCCGAGGTCAGCGGGCCTGTGGCAATGATCACCGGCCCCTCCGGCACCTGGGTCACCTCCTGGTTGACTACGGTAATCAGGGGGTTGCCGCGGATTCTCTCCGTCACCAGCCGGGAAAAGCCCTTTCGGTCCACGGCCAGGCAGCCGCCTGCCTCCACCCGGGTGGCTTCCGCGCAGTCCAGAATCAGGCTGCCGCAGCGGCGCAGCTCCTCTTTTAAGAGGCCCACCGCGTTTTCCAGCCGGTCGCCACGGAGGGAATTGGAGCACACCAGCTCGGCAAAATCCGTGCTGTGGTGGGCAGGGCTCATCTTGTGGGGCTTCATCTCATAGAGCATTACGGAAATGCCCCGCCTGGCCAACTGCCAGGCGGCCTCCGAACCGGCAAGGCCGGCTCCGATTACTTTCACTTCCATAGCATTACTCCTTCGTCTTTTTTACCCCGGTCTTCTTTGCGGCCGGCTTCTTTCCGGAAGCCGTCTTTCCCGATGCGGCCTTTTTGGCCGGCTTTTCTTCCTTCTCTTCCGCTTCCCCGGGGGCAGACGCCTGGTCCGTTTTCTTCTTATAGTAGCCCCGCTGGTCTTCCGGCAGGAAGCGGGAACACTGTTCGTTGATGCAGAAGGGCTTCATTCTGCCCTTGCCGGACTTTTTGAACATGGTCTGGCCGCACTCCGGGCAGTCCTCGGCTGTGGGCACATCCCAGGTCATAAAGCCGCAGTCGGTGCCCTTTTCACAGGCATAGAAGGCATAGCCCTTCTTGCTCTTGCGCTTGAGCAGCCCGCTGCCGCATTTGGGACAGCGGCCGGGCATCCGCTCCACCAGAGGCTTGGCGTTCTTGCACTCCGGGAAGCCGGGACAGGCCAGGAATTTACCGAACCGACCCATTTTGATGACCATTTTCCGGCCGCAGAGCTCACAGATTTCATCGGTCTCTTCCTCGGGCACCTTCAGCCGGACACCCTCCAGAGCGGTTTCCGCGTCCTTCAGTTCCTTCTCAAAGTCCTGGTAGAAATCCGCCAGCAGGGCCTTCCAGTTCTGCTGGCCTGCCTCCACCGCGTCCAGACGGTTTTCCATGGCGGCGGTAAAGCCCACATCCACAATGTCCCGGAACCGTTCCTTCATCAGACCCGTAACGATTTCACCCAGGGCAGTGGGGGCCAGGCGTTTGTCCTGCTTGACCACATACTCCCGGTCCTCAATGGTGGAGACGGTGGCGGCATAGGTGGAAGGACGGCCAACGCCCTTTTCTTCCATGGCCTTTACCAGAGTGGCCTCGGTATACCGGGCAGGAGGCTGGGTGAAATGCTGCTGCTTATCCGGATTCCGGGGCAGCACCTCTTCCCCCACGGTCAGGTCCGGCAGCGGAGAGCCCATGGCCTCCCCTTCCTCATCCCTGCCCTCCTCATATACGGCAATAAAGCCGGGGAAGCGGAGGCTCTGGTGGGTGGAGCGGAAGGTGTGACCGGCGCAGCCGGTATCGATGGATACGGTATCATACAGGGCATTTGCCATCTGGCTTGCCAGGAACCGGCTCCAGATCAGCTTATAGAGCCGGTACTGGTCCGGCGTCAGGCTGCCGCGAACCCGCTCGGGATCCAGCTCCACATGGGTAGGCCGGATGGCCTCGTGGGCATCCTGGGCGGAATCCTTGGTCTTATATACATGGAAGGAGCCGTAATAATACTCCTTGCCGTAGCGCTGGGCGATAAAGCGGGCGGCAGCGGCCATGGCCTCGTCGCTGAGGCGCTGGGAATCGGTACGCATATAGGTAATAAGGCCCAGGGTGCCTTCGCCCTCCACATCCACGCCTTCATAGAGCTGCTGGGCCACCATCATGGTCTTCCTGGGGGTCATGTTCAGCTTGCGGGATGCCTCCTGCTGCAGGGTGGAGGTGGTAAAGGGAGGCGCGGCAGACCGCTTTTTCTCCGCTTTTTTCACATTGGTGACGGTAAAGGGCTTGCCGGAAATGTCATTGATCACCGCCTGGGCCATCTCTTCGGTTTCCAGCTCCCGCTTCTTTTCCTCACCGTAATAATGGGCCACAAAGGAGCCGGGGCGGCCGATCCGGTCCAACGTCACGTCCAGCGTCCAGTACTCCCTGGGCTGGAAGGCACGGATCTCCTCCTCCCGGTCCACCACCATCCGGGTGGCAACGCTCTGCACCCGTCCGGCGGACAGGCCCCGGCGGACCTTTTTCCAAAGCAGGGGGGACAGCTCATAGCCCACGATCCGGTCCAGAATCCGTCTCGCCTGCTGGGCATCCACCAGATCGTAGTCAATATCCCGGGGATTGCGGATGGAATCCTGCACCACCTTCTGGGTGATCTCGTGGAAGGTGACCCGGTGGGCCTTGCTGTCCGGCAGGTTCAGCAGCTCCTTCAGGTGCCAGGAAATGGCCTCTCCCTCCCGGTCAGGGTCCGTTGCCAGATAGACCGTATCCGCCTCTTTGGCGGCGGCCTTCAGTTCCTTAATGAGGGACTCTTTGCCCCGAACGGGCAAATATTCCGGGGCGAAATCATGCTCCAGATCCACGCCCATTCTGCTTTTCGGCAGATCCCGCAGATGGCCCATGCTGGCTTTCACCACATAATCGGGCCCCAGGTATTTGCCGATGGTTTTTGCTTTGGAAGGCGACTCAACGATCACCAAATTGTTGGCTTTTGCCATGAAAAATCTCCGTTTCCTGGAATGGGAATCCCATTCCGTATATTTGATGCGGCCGGTTACCGCTTCCGCGCCACCCGATTGCCGGGCAGGCGGCAGACTTTCCCTTTCAGCTCCAGCATGGTCAGGATGCTCAGCACCTTGCCCGCACCCAGGCCCGCGGAGGCAATTACCTGATCCACAAGGCAGTTCTCCTCAATGGCGCCGTAAACCTGCTGCTCTTCCGGGGATAAGGAACCGGCGGTTTCTTTTAGGTCACTATACGGCCCGGACACTGCTTTGTCAATGGTTTTGTCATCGGTTTTCCGGAAAACAGGGCCATTTTCCTGGTCTGTTCCGGATTTTGGGGGCTGGGATTTGGGCATTTCCGCTTTCGGCCCCCGGGTTCTGGGAAGTTTTCCCGGATACATGCCTTCGTATTCCATCAGCACATCCTCGCCGGTGCTGACGGCAATGGCCCCGTCCCGCAGGAGCCGGTTGCTGCCCACAAAGCCAGGCATATCCACGTTTCCGGGAATGACAAACACATCCCGGCCCTGGTCCAGGGCCATCCGGGCGGTGAGCAGGGCGCCACTCTTTTCCGGCGCTTCCACAACCACCACACCGCAGCTCAAGCCGCTGATGATCCGGTTTCTCCTGGGAAAGTTCCAGGCATGAGGCGGCGTCCCAGGGGCGTACTCCGTAAGAATACACCCCTGGCACTCCGTCTGAAGAAACAGCTCCCGATTGCTTTTGGGATACACCACATCCGCACCGCAGCCCAGCACGCCCACAGCGGCAACGCCCTGGTTAAGCGCCCCCATCATGGCCGCGCCATCGATGCCTTTGGCCAGGCCGGACACCACCAGCGCACCCCGGTCCGCCAAAGCGGCACCCATACGCTGCGCCATCTGCAGGCCGTAAACCGAGGGCTTCCGGGTACCGACCACACCTATGGAGGCCAGCGAATCCACTTCCGGCAGCGTCCCCTTATAATAGAGAAGCAGTGGCGCGTCGTAGATTCCCCGGAGCCGCCGGGGATACCGGTGGTCCTTCATGGTAAGCACATGGATATTCAGCCGGGTGCAGTCCTCCAGAATCTTTTCTCCGTCCTCCAGCTCCCGGCTCTTCAGGGCTTCCAGCGCCTGCCTGGTCATGCCGGGAACCTGCCGCAGCTCCTCTTCGGAGGCAAAATACACATCCTGCGGATCCGAAAACTGCCGCATCAGGGCGCACTTGACCCCATCGGACACATTGGGCCGGTTTGCAAGCCACAGCCAATACAGCAGCATTTTTCTTCCTCCTATACCTTTCCCATCTGCCACATCACCGTGGCGGCGGCAATGGCGGCATTCAGCGATTCACAGTGATCATTCATGGGAATGATCAGGCAGTGCCCGGCGCTTTCCAGGATCTCCCGGCGGACGCCCTGACCTTCACTGCCGATGACCACCGCCATCGCGGCCACATCCGCTTTCCGGATGTCCTCCGCCCGTTGGTTCAGGGCCGTCACCGCCACAGGGATCCCGGCCCGGGCGCAGCTTTCCTTCGCCGTCTGCCAGTCCGTTACCGTAACCGGCGCGCGGAACACCGCGCCCATGCTGGAGCGCACCACCTTATGGCCAAAGGGATCCGCGCAGCCCTCCAGAAGGGCAACGGGAACATTCCAGGCATCCGCGGTTCGCAGAATGGTTCCCAGATTCCCCGGGTCCTGAATGCCGTCCAGCAGCAGCATTCCCTTTTCCGGCCGGAATTCCCGTTTCTCCGGCAGCCTGCACAGGAACACCGCCCCCTGGGGGCTCTCCATGGGAGAAATGGCCTCCATAACCTCCCGGCTCACCCGAACAACC
>JAXEMQ010000188.1:0-13861 GCA_034099845.1 Faecousia sp. | reverse complement strand
GTTCCTTCTTTTCAAAGAAGGAACAACAACCCCCGTAACAAAACTCAGCCCAGGCTGATGCCCATGGAGCGGGCAACGTTGAGCATATCGCAGTCATCGGGCACGCCGCGGGTCTTGCCGGCGATGTCTACCAGCGGGTTGGCGGTAACGTGGTTGTTCACCATGGCAACGGTCACGCCAAAATGGTCGTCCGCCACCAGGCGTGCGGCATAGGTGCCAAACTGGGTGGCCAGCACGCGGTCATAGGCGCTGGGACTGCCGCCGCGCTGCATATGGCCCGGCACACAGATGCGGGTCTCGGCACCGGTCAGCTCCTCCACCTGCTTGGCAATGCGGTTGGTGGCGGTGGTGTAACCGGCAGCGGCGCGCTTGGCGGTCCATTCTTTGCGCTTCATCTTGGATTCCTCGATGGAAAGCGCACCTTCGGCAACCGCCAGGATGGAGAAGTTCTTGCCGGCCTTCTGGCGGCGCATAACAGCTTCGGCCACCTTCTTGATGTCATAGGGGTGCTCCGGAATCAAGATGATGTCCGCACCGCCTGCAATGCCGGAATACAGCGTCAGCCAGCCGGCCTTGTTGCCCATGACCTCAATGCACATTACGCGGCTGTGGCTGCCCGCAGTGGTGTGGATGCGGTCAATAACGTCAGTGGCAATGTCCACAGCGGTATGGAAACCGAAAGTAACATCGGTGCCAAAAATATCATTGTCGATCGTTTTGGGCAGGCCGATGATGTTCAGACCCTCCTGGCTGAGCAGGTTTGCCGTTTTGTGGGTGCCGTTGCCGCCCAGGCAGAGCAGGCAGTCCAGCTTGGCGTCCTTGTAGGTCTTTTTCATGGCGGCAACCTTGTCCACCTTGTCATCGCCCACAACGCGCATCATCTTGAACGGGGTGCGCTTGGTGCCAAGAATCGTGCCGCCTACCGTCAAAATGCCGGAAAACTCATCCGGTGCCATGACGCGGTAGTTGCCGTTGATCAGGCCGTCATAACCGTTCAGAATGCCAATGATCTCCACCTTGTCGCCCATGCGCTGATACAGCGCTTTGGCCACGCCGCGGATGGTTGCGTTCAGGCCGGGGCAGTCACCGCCGGATGTCAAAATACCAACACGCATCTTCATAGAAACCTCCCTGTCAGGCCGGTGCCGCTGGCGGCACGCGTACCGTGTTGCTGCACAATGCCGGGCAATGTGCATACAATTTGCATATTCTATCTTTTACAATACGCCACGCAGGCGGTTTTGTCAATGCGGTGCGGGGGAGGAGCAGGGGAAAAATTTTTGTAAGGCAACACCGCACAATTCGCGCCTTACGGCTTAAGCACCGCTCCGGCGGCTGCGGCACGGCATCTGCGTTGCCAAAATCCTCGATAAGACATCCAGTATTATCTGCGCTTTTGGCTTAGCATCTGCCGCACCTCGCTCGCCGTATCGGCACTTATAGCAATCCAACGAAATAGAACGAAAGTTTGACAGCAGTGGTACTATGAAGCCAAAGAGGCGATTGATATGCTGCACAATGAAGCAAGGAAGTTATTACTCAAGGCACTGGCAACCACGCACAACGCAAAAGAGGTTGCGGAGTGTTTCTCCGTACATATCAGTACGGTTTACCGTTTGAAAAAGCAAATCGATGAAACCGGCTCAGTTGAAACCAGAACCAATCTCCGCGGACGGAAACCTGTATTGAGTGCGGAAGACCTCAATCGGATTGACGCGCTGATTCAAAACCAGTCTGACATCACCCTGCAGGAGATCATTGATACATTGCAACTGAAAGTCAGCGATGAAACTGTGCGTAAAGCTGTTCTGAAGCTGGGCTATGTCTACAAAAAGAAATCTCTCCATGCCAGCGAACAGGAGCGTTCCCGATGTGAGGGAGAAACGCAGAAATTGGGAAAAGAGTATGTTTGGGTACAATCCCGCAAAGCTGGTATTTCTGGATGAAAGCGGCGTCAATACCGATATGACAAGGCGGTATGCCCGAGCCGTCGGCGGAAACCGATCGGTGGATTCTGCTCCACTCAATAAGCCAAAGAATACAACCATTCTGTCCTCTGTCCGACTGAATGGAGAAACTGCGTATACAATCTATCAGGGTGGAACAACATCAGAACGGTTTACAAAGTATCTGAAAACCGTGTTGATTCCAACACTGGAGCCTGACTCTGTAGTGGTAATGGACAATATGCGTTCTCACCATACAGAGGCTGTAAAAAGTCTTCTTGAGCAGGCGCGGGTTCACTATGCGTATCTTCCACCCTACAGCCCGGATTTGAATCCGATCGAGAAAATGTGGTCAAAGCTCAAGGCTTTTTTGAGAAAGAAAAAGGTGCGGCTGGCCCAGGATCTCCCTGACGCGGTGAGACAGGCTTTTGATACCATTACTCCGCAGGACTGTGCAGGCTGGTTCCATTCCTGCGGCTATTCGCGATAATTTGTTGGATTGCTATAAAAAAGCATTGGTCGCAGACTTTGGGAAAAGTATATTGTCATTAGGGCTGCACAACGGTTAACGGGTCAATTCTGGCTCCAGCCAGCAGCACCTCAAAATGCAAATGGTTTCCGGTGCTGTCACCTGTACTGCCTACAAAGCCGATCACCTGTCCCGCCGTGACCGGTTCACCGGGGATTACTGCCGTTGCAATCATGTGGTCATAGCGCGAGGATAGCCCTGCGCCATCGTCCAGCAAAATCTGATTGCCGTAGCTGTCATTCCAACCGGCTGCCATGACGGTGCCGTTGTGTGCGGCAAGAACAGGGGTCCCTTCGGCTGCTGGAATATCAATGCCATTGTGTCCTGCCCGGCCAAAGGTATCTACTTCTCCGAAGTGGCAGCTTATGGAGGAATGTCCCGGTAACGGCCATTGAATTGTGCCATCGCCGGTCAGCCCGCCGCAGAGGGACAACAGGGTGGGCCTCATGGAATCAGAAAGAAGCTCGTTCAGAATATCCCGCTGGTCGGAGGTGAAATGGTATTCTTCCGCCAGTTCCTCAACGGATTTACTGCTGACCGTGATATGTAAAATATACTCGATGACGGGCTGGGGCGGTTCCTCTGGTTCTTCGGGGACAGTGGGGTCTGTTGGTTCTTCCGGTTAGGGTTCTTCCGGTTCCTCCGGCTGCTCCGGTATCACCTCAATTTCTTCGATTTCATATTCGATTTGGTGCATTGTCCAAAAGGTATCTTTGATTTGTTCCCGGCTGTTTTCATCAATGACGATCACACTCTCATCCTGATTCAGATTATGGTGTACGGCGAAAACAGCAAGGACTTCGGGCCAGTAGCTTGCCCAGGAGTGGCCGTCCTCATATTCGTAGTGCATTTCCGTTTCACGGCATTCCGGGTGGGAGGTCACGATCTCATTGATCTCTTCACCAAATTCACGGTTCGTTTCCTGAACGATTTGAGAAATGGGGATGCTGCTGGGATCCCCGGATTCGTTGGCAAAGAGAATCCCCATCGGTGAGCCGATCACGGCTGCCGCAGCACCAAGAACTAAGGCAATCAACAGGACAATGCCGCCAGCGCCAACCAGTGCGACCAGCGATTCAAGCGCTTTCCGTGCAACACTGACCAGAATATTTCTCAGGGCAATAGTGAATCGTGCCGCGTAAAATCGGAGCTGGTCAAGCGCCTGTTGTTTGACGGTCGTTCCGGGAAGTCTTGGGATTGGACCGGATGGCATGGACGGAACAGCCGTGCTGGGCATTGTGCCGCCGGACAGAGTTCCCGGAGCAGTGCGGCGGGTTTGTTTTTTGAGATACCGCAGTACAGCCTCCCGCTGAAACAACTGTCTCCGAAACAGGTCCTTTTTGGGATTGGGTTTCTGTGTGATAATAGGCTCCTGAATGGTGCTGGCCGTTGCTTTTCGCCTTGACACTGCGATTTGCCGGTACTTGGTTTTCTGTGTGTTCCTGCGCCGCTGGTCAGGAGGCAGCACTGTAATGCCGGACAGATGCTCTGCCGGTTCTCTGACAGGTACACCGCCCCCCGTCCTGTGTGTGGCGGAGCCGTTGCTGAACAATGCGGAATTTCTGATAACTGGTGATGGCCGTATCTCTGACAGCCGTCCCGGCAGCGCTGGCGGAATCCTTTGCGGTGTGGAGTGCTGTATGGGGGGCATATTCGGCAGGATCATCCTGCCCGGAATTGTCAGACGGGGCGATGTTTTGGGCAGGGAACTGCGCCTGTCGGGCCGCCGCTTGTACTACGTTGCGCCTGGCAGCGGATTTGACAGGGTGGGGCCGGGGTGAATTTCTCTGACCTGTCATCGTTCATCAAAAATGGGAGCATCTTTGCCCCTAAAATGCTCCGGGTATCGCAGTTGAATCGCCTGAAACAGATAGGGCGCATAGGCATGATTGAACAGGTCGGCGGGCGTACAGTAGTTATCATCAAAGCCGTTCCAAGGATTGAAGGCCAGTCGCGTCAGAGCTATGCTGCCGCTGGTCTGCCAGCCCTTGGATAACGCGTCAGGTTCGATACAATCCTCCGGTATGGAAAAGCAGTCCTTGAAATGACTGCGGGTATCCGGGGACAAGCCAAGCGTATACACCAATGCTCTGTGGTAGCTGTCCGTATTCCGACATCGCTGGATGGTTTGTTCATAAAAGGCCCTGTGTTCGTTATCTGCAAACTGTATTTTCATTTGGGTCACTCCCTTCTAATAAATATATACTCCGGGACACGCAATATTTCGGGGGTCATCTTACATTTTCCTCACGAGGCTTCCGGGCGCTGCGTTCAGATAGGATTCTGTCATACTGTTCAGGGGAACAATGCATCACCATGATTCCTGCCGGTGTGTTCAGAAACAACTGCGGGTCATGGAACTGTTTCTCATAGCGTTTCATTTGTTCATCGGTCAGACTTCCGAAATTGTTTTCCTGCAAACCACACAAAAAATGGACCTGCGATGATGTCATAATCCGGCACACGCCGGTTGAGGGGCATGGAACGGATCAGCCCCTCATCGTTGCAGACCAGACAGGCCATATCGTCCTGCCATGGATACACACATTCGATGAGTCCACCCACAAGCTGCTGGAGGTCAGCCAGCTCGTCCCGAACCCACCGTTCCTCCGGGTGTTTTCCCGGCTGAACGTACAATACACGGATTTTATCATGCTCTTTCATGGTTTCCTCCTGTTTTAGCGGAGTCCTCTTGGCTTTTGGCCTCCTGATATGGTATAATCGACAGGAACGAAAAACAAAGGGGACACATACAATGAATCTGTTTATCAGCGCGGCAGATTACGATTACCACACCTTGCTGAAGGTGGCGGAAATGGCGGGGCTTGCAGGAATCGTAGGATTCCATGAGGCCGAGGGCGGCTATCTTCTGTCCTTCCCGAAAGGCGAAGGCTCGGAAAAGCTCATTGAAGATTACAAGTCCCAGCTGCGCGATTTGGAAAATAATATCTGGATGCACTAAGAGGGCGGCGGCCCTCTTTTTCTGTTGGGGGAAGTCACTCCATTTCACCGGGCTTGGTGGTGAGCAGCCGATAAGTTTTGCTGTCCTTGGGATAGTTATTGAGGAAAGGGATCAGGTTATTCCCCATCTTGAGGATGCCTTGTCCGGGCTGGGCCAGCAGCAGATAGCTGCGCTGGGGTGCAGATAAGCCGTACAGCTCCACCACACTGTCGATGTCCTTGGTCTGGCGCAGCATGACCACAAATTCCGAGTTGGCCAACATGGCGTAAGCGGTATCGTTGGTCAGGCAGTCCTGCACATTTTGGGTGATTCCTGTGGCATAGGCGTTGTATTTCCGAAAGCGCTTCCAGCTTGTATAGAGAAAATTGGCGCTGAGAGAATCCCGCAGCAGCAGATAAATCTCATCAAAGTAAACCCATGTGGCTGCCTGCGGGTCGTTGCGTTCATTGCCCATCACGGCGGTGTTGATGTACTCCAGCATGGACAGCATAGCCACGGGTTTGAGCTGGTCGCCCAGAGATTGAATGTTAAAGCAAATCAACCTGTTGGACATATCCACATTGGTGGGCTGAGCGAACGCCTGCATGGAGCCGGTTGCAAAGATCTCCAGTGCAAGAGCGATCTGTTTGGCCCGTTCACTGCGCTGGTTCTGCAGATCCGCCCACAATTCCTTCAGCGTCGGGCAGCTCGTCTGATACCCGGATTCCACCAGAGGCCGGTAGATGGCTTTCAGGCTGCGGTCGATAAGGCTTTTGTCGCCGGGCAGAATGTTCTCTTTGCCCATGATCTGCTCACACAGGCTCAATACAAACTCTGCTTTGGCAATGCGCGGCGGGATTCGGGTGAGGGAGTCGTATCGGAAATCAAGGGGATTGAAATGGGTGTTGCTGTCCGTGGAGATGTTGACCACCTCTCCGCCCAGCGCCTGAACCAAGGGCGCATACTCGTTTTCCGGGTCTACAATATAGAAACAGGCGTGGGGAAACCGCAGATACAGCTCCAGAATTTCCTGCTTGACGAACATACTTTTGCCGCCGCCGGAGGTGGCCACGACCATGGCGTTGCCGTTGATGAGCTTGGTGCGCAGGCCGATAATCAGGTTGCCGGATACGGCATTCACACCGTAGTAGATGCCACCGGGGACAAATACCTCCTGCGTATTGAACGGCACCAGCGCGGTCAGGGATTTGGTGAGCATGGTCCGGGTGCTTTTGATGCGGCGCAGACCGTATGGCATGGCGGTCTGGAAGGCGCGTTCCTGCTGGAATCGCAGGTCGGTAAAGCGGCAGTTGAAGTTTGCCGCCGTGGTTTTCAAAGCATCGGTTTGCTGCGCCAGTTCCTCCGGCGAATCTGCAAAATAGGCAACGGTGAGCAGTGTCTGGAACAACTGCTGATCGTCCTCGACCATTCTGCTGCGAATTTCTTCGATGCTTTTTTCCTGCGCCTGTGTACGGTAGGGGACACTGCTGGTAAAATCCAGATTGTCAACCGATTTTCGGTTGAACCGAACCTTTTCCGCATCGGTTTTCATCCGGGCGGTGTCGATTTCTTTGAACGCATCCCCGGAATCAATGGGAGTGATGTCAATGGACAGTACAATGTAGGGAACTTGCTGGAGTACGGTGGAAATGAACTTGTCATCCAGTTTTTGAGGGTACTGTGTAATCGTCATGCACTTTGCATAGCGGTCATCAATTTCGATATGGCTGGTGCCAAAACGCATGGCATCAGGGGCAACCGCATCCCGGAAATCCTGCCCCAGCCGTTCATTGGCGGCAAAATCAAACTGGAAATGACCTTCCTCACCGATCCGGAAGAAGTTGTGCAGAATCTCCAGACGCGCATTGTTGTCGAGTGCAGAAACGGAGCAGCCCAATGCGGACAGCGCGCCAATGAGATGGCCCTGTACCTGACGGAGCCGGTCCCGCGCCTCCTCGACGCTTGCTTTATTGGTGGAGAGAATCATGTACTTGTGCTGGTTCACATTACCGATTTCGCTGGCACAGGATTTGATTTGCCGGTTTTTCTCTGCGCGGTATTCGTCCAGCCCATCATTTCCACGCCGGTACAGGATGTCCCGCACAAATGCCTGTTCGTCCATCCGCTGGCTGATGATACAGACCTTGGCCCAGCAATCGGTAGGGATTCCCGCGTATACAATGCCAAGCTGTGCAGTGATTTTCTCTTTGTCCGCATCGCTGCTCATGGCATAGTTGATGTCAGAAATACTCCACATCTGACTGTACACGCTGCCGGATCGCCAGACACCATCCACATAGATGCGGTCAATGGGAATCTGTTTTTGAACGGAACGGGACAGCGAATAGCTGCCCCTTGTTTTTTTGGTAGATGCGTATTCATTCAGGCGCATGGGGTTTCACCTTTCTTTTCAGGGGCTTTTTCTTGTTTGGGTTTCCGTGAATGGGAATACAGGTTATCAGATTTCCAAATCCGCCAGCTGCCGCCAAGGACGGTGCTTTCAAACATGGCCAGCAAAAAGGATTCAAAGGTCAGGTCATCGTAAACGAAGAACCCGGCAGCGGCCAGCGGCGCGGCCGCCACAATGCAGACCCAGCCTGCAGTCTCCCGGTCAATCAAAGGTTCCAGCAGCAGATAGACCACCACCGCAACAGCAATGGCAACGCCAGAGCAAAGAAGCTGGCGAAGATTCAGCCCCAGAAAGATTTCTTCTTCGTAGTAACGGATTTCCTTGTTGATTGGATATTGCATGATACCTCTCCTTATAGGCCCATCATTTCATGGATGATTCTGTCTGACCCTTTCACCAGCCCCACCAGAACCAGCATATTGAAAATGCTCTCGGCCAGATAAGACCAGACCACGCTTGTGGTCTCGCCTGTGCTTACGGCTGGCGAACTGACAAACCCGGAATAGATGATACAGGCCAGCACAATGACAGCTCCCTCCAGACACACACCAATATAGGATTTCAGAAAGGAGATGCCCACCGATTGGGTGCTGTCCCCGGCAAAGGTGGACAGCGGTACGGGAGCCAGCGCAGTGTACATATAGAGCCGGAAAAAGCGGCTGTAAACAGTCAGGACCATCACGAAGGACAGAACAGTGATAAACAGGCTGCCCAGAATGGTGACGAGCCAGAGCGGGATGCTTGCAAGGAAACCAACGCTTTCGATGGCGGTCTGAATCTCTCCGGGCAGGGAGATCATTGCCTGTGAAATACCACCCATAGAAGATGCCATATTGGACACGATGCCGTTGCAGATGGAAAAGATGGTCAGCATCAAATCCATGCCATAGCCCACCAGCGCCTTGTCGGCCACAAAGCGGATCAGATAATGAAGCGCTGCCTCCGGGCGTTTCAGTTCATGGAAATTCGCGGTATTCTTAAAAAGGGAGATGGCAAAAAATAGAACGATGAGGGCATACCCGATGCCCACCATCGCGTTGTGGAGCGTTTGCATGATGGCCCAGACAGCACCACCCTTGAAATGCTCCGGGCTGGTCGTTACCAGCCCCCAAAGCTCGGACAGCTTACCATTCCATGTGGAGAAGGCGTTGTTCAGATTCTCCACGATCCAGTTTTGATTCAAAATTTCACCTCCTGCGGAATGTTCATGTGCGAACTCCGTCGATTACGCCAGAATCATATCCAGAAGATCCTTCGCAAAGTAAATCACCACGCCGCCGAAGAAAGTCATGAACCCCTGGGCGCGCTGGCCTGCATCGTGGGATTTCAGAGCAAGGCCGATCTGCACGATGCCAAAGCCCAGCAGGATGGCCCCGATGGCCTTGATGGCACTGAACACAAAGGTGCTGAGATTGTTAATGGCAGTCAGAGGGCCGTTGGCTGCGTAGACCGGCATGGCAGCCACGATGCAGGCGGCGGCAGCGGTGGCAGCCATCAAATAATTGCGCTTGATGGCCTTCTCGCGTTCCAGAGATACAGGGGTCGGGTTTTTCTGATTCCGTTTCATAAACAGGTCACTCCATTTCATGTTTGATTGCTTCAAGTTCTTCGTACATTTCTTCGGTGATTTCCCTCGCAGCGAGGGAATCCACCATGTCCAGAGAAATCGCTGTGGACTGAGACATAAAATCATCGGGCATGACATAGGGCCTGCCATGCCCGTCAGGGGTGTATTTGACGTTATCGTGTTTCATCAAATCGTATTTCTTGTCAATGACAGGCAGCTCGCTGCGCATCATAATCAGACATTCATCATCATGGAGGCGCAGCAGTTCATCGGGCATACACAGTTCCCGGCCTGCAGTTTGGGTGCTGTCGCTGCTGGAACCGTGACTGCCCTTGCCCACGCTCTGACTCTTGGTGCGCTCGGTCTGTTTGCCCATGCGTTTGGAGAAGTATTCTGCCGTGGCATAATCGTTGCCGCCGAGAAAGATGGCGGTATCGCAGTTGCCTGTCAGCCCCTCCCAATCGTCCTTGAACATGCTTTTGATTTGGGGTGATGCTTTGCAGAATAATGTCGCAGCTGATGTTCCGGCTTCGGCAAACTGCCAGAATATTTTTGAAGTTTTTGGGCAAAGCGACGTTCGCAAACTCGTCCATCATGAGCCGCACATGGACCGGCAGCGCACCGCCGTATTCCGGCGTGGAATCCGCCAGCCGGAACAACCGGTCAAAAAGCTGGGTGTACAGCATGGTGGCAAGGAAATTGTAGGTTTCATCATTGTCGGGAATGACGCAGAAAATAGCCCGCTTTTCCTTGCCCAGCATGGGCAGGAACATGGAATCGGTGCTGGTCATGGCGGCGAACTGCGGGGTGTTGAACATATACAGGTTGGAGGCCACAGAAATCAGAACCGATTGCAGGGTTTTCGCCGCGCCCAGCTTAAAGGACTTGAACTGCTGGACTGCCGGGTGGAAGGGGTCGCGCTGCTCCAGCTCATCCATCAGGATTTCCAGCGGGTTATTTTCTGTGTCGGATTCACTGATCTGGCAATTCTGAATCATGTACATCAGTGTGGAAAAATCCTGTTCTTCCTCCGGTGCCTCATAGTACAGGTACAGGATCAGGGAGGAAATCAGCAGCACCGAGGTATCGTCCCAGAACTTTCCGTCCCCGCCGCTGGGGGCGTCTTTCGGCTTGGTATTGTTGACGATGGCATCCTCATCCGTTTCAATATAGTGCATGGGATTGTAATGCCCCTTGAAATGTACCAGGTCGATGACGGTAACGGGGATGCCCTGCTCCTCATACAGACTTCCAAGGGAACGCAGCAGCTTCCCCTTGGGGTCTAAAAAAAGATAGGAGCAGGCGCACTGCATGGCGTTGGGCTTGACGTAAAAGCGGGTCTTGCCAGCGCCGGAGCCGTCCACCACAAGGATGTTCAGATTATGCCGGTGGGCATGGGAATCCATGCTCAACAGGACGTTTTTTCCGATGATGAAGTTTTCTTTCGGGTTCCGCGCATTACGGTATTTGCGATTCAACTGATACGCGCTGCCCCATCGGGCGGAGCCATGCTCCTCTCCCGGATGCCGGTCGCGCTGGTCCAGCAGATAACAATACACCGCCAGCGGGTAAAGGATCAGCACCGCCAGCAGAAACTTAGGGGTTCGTGCGCACCATCTGACGGAAAGCGGGTCGTTCAGCAGGACAGCAAGTAAAGCGGTCATTTCGCCAAGGCCATGCGCTTGCTCGGTGGCCTGCGCCAGCAGGACGGCAAACCAGAGCAGAGGCGGCAGAAGCATGGCCCAGAGAATCCAATCATAGCGATGGTTGTTGTGCATGGTGTCAACGCTCCAGCTTTGATGGCTCCGACGCACCGCGCTGCAGGCTGACCGCCCTGCATACCGAGTCGCCCATTGCATTGGAAAACTCACGAATATCCTCCAGCGCACGGCGATCCTTGCCTTCAGGAATATGCGCCCGGAAATTGCCTAATCGTTCCTCCGCATGGCGGGGCGGCTCAAGGCCGAATCTGCCGCATAATTCCACGCTCACCGCCAATCCTATCAGCTTCGCATATTCCGATTCCACATGGTCGGGAATCAGATTCTGAATTGCCGACACGACGATTTGGCTGGGCAGATCACGCAGCACTTCCTCCAAAGGGTAAGTGGAGGGATAGAAAATGGTGTCCTCCTGCGGTGCGTAACCGGGAACCAGATTCGGGTCAGCGTTCAGCACCACCGGGACAAGAGAGATCTCGCGCAGAACATTGATGGCGGCGGGGATTTGCTCCGGCGGAATCGTCGGGGTGGGATAAGGTTTGTTGCCGTAGGTCTGGGAAACATCAAAATACTTCTCGACGGCATAATACCCATTGCGCCGCACAAGCTGAGGAATCCCCACAGCTCCCTTATTCACGCGGCGGCCATACCGGCTCCAGTCCTCAAAGGATAGAACCGCCCGCGCCTGCGGAACCTGTTTCAGTACGATGGCGGCATTGCCGGAGGTGATGTGGCTCCCAAAGATTCATCCATCCTTTCAAGTTTGTATCTATATAAAAAAGCGCCTGCCGGGTGGCAGACGCTGGGAAGGTGAGAGAGAGGAATAGTGTATTGGCCGGTCTGGCAAAATCCGAGAAAAATAAAGTCTGATTTTAGATTTCTCGGAAATGATAGTGGTTGGAACGGAAATCTGTATCAGGTTGCAAAAATCCTTTCCAAAACGCTTACATCTATGACAGCTGTCCCGGCAGCAACCATACCGTCTTGATTCCTATTGCAGATTTTTGCGGGTAACCGCAAAAATCTTCTGTAGGCTGTCTCTTTCTTTGCAAGTACAACCTCGTCGTCTATCTTGTTATCACCTTTGACCTCTATCAGTTGATATGAGCCATCTTCCATAAGAGCAAGGAAATCAGGATAATATTTTCTCAAGCGTTTTGACTCAGGGTCATAATACTGAACTGATAAATCTCCTTGGTTAGAAGTAAACATACCGGTAAAGTAAATTTCTTTAACCTTGTTGCTTGAAATATACTGCAAGAAGCACTCTCGTTCAGATTTAGAATCGAAGCAGTATGTATCAGTGTGGAAGCTCTTCGTCAAGGTACAGATAAGGGACTTCCCGGACAACAAATCTATGGATTGCAATAAAACCGAGATGGCGGACGTTCGGCTCTTTGATTACTGCAACCTGCTGCGCTTCATGATGAATCTCATTTAAAGTCATGGCTCGGCTATAATATTTCACTTCAAAGATATCATACCCATCGGAAAATTCCAAAGCTGCATCAAATCCGCCGTTTCTGCAATGAACGGGGTCGTAATAATAATAACTGCCAATGTTTCGCATGTTTTTGAGCTTCTCGTTGCGTACCTGTAGACTGAAATAGTCCCGGTAAATAGCCTCAAAACGCCGGACCTTTGCCCCGCCGCCAACTCCTAACTTAAATCTTCCCCTTCATCACTCTCTCCACCATGGCGCGCTGTGCGTGCTCGGCTTCCAGATTGGCGGGATGCTTGGGGAAGGCGCGCATGACTTTCTGGTAAAGCTTCAAGCCCTGGTCGGTGGTGCACATGCTGGCAACATACACCATATAATCCGGTACCTGGCCAAACACGCAGCGCTCGGTGTTTGGCACATCCCAGCGCTTTGACTGCTTTTCAATAAAGGCGGCGCGCATCTCGTCAGGGGTGGTGTACTGGGCCATTTCCTGTTCCCACTGGGGCCAGATCGGGTCCACCGAAAGGTCAAGAATGGCCGGGCCGCCGTGGTCACCCTTGACCAGAGCAAAGGACTGGTACATGGGGGCAGAATCCGACATAAACACCCAGCCCACATACTGCACAGCCGGAATACCGTACACGTTCAGGGTGCGTACTACCTGTTCGGCATTCTGGTAGGTGTTGTTCATGCGGCCGTCAATGCAGTTCACAATCTCCCGCACATGGGCATCGCTGATGGTATCGGTAGTTTCGGTGGTAAACAGCTGTGCTTCGCGGTTGAGCGGGTACATGTTGGACGGTACCTTAATATCCTTGCCGTCGGTGCGGTCTACCATGCGGAATGTGTGATTTTCAAATGTATAAGAAGCCATGTTTCTTCCCCATTTCCTTATCTTTCGTTTATCCAACAGTATACCAAAAACGGCCTGCTGATTCAATGCCGGGCAAACAGAATCCCCGCCCCTCAAAAAAGAAGAAGGAAACGGCAGATGAGGTACCCGCAGGGCGGGCAAGGAAGAAATGTGCGCGAGGTGTTGCCAACCTAAAGCCCATATAAATTGGAATGGACATCGGGCTGATATTTTGTTCGACGATAGGACGATACGTCTGCGTGCGCCCCTACGGGAGGATACTCCCAAAATGACGTGCCGTGAAATGTTTTATAAAGGCAATACCGCATAATTCTAAGTGCCGATACGGCGAGCGAGGTGCGGCAGATGCCAAGCCAAAAGCGCAGATAATACTGGATGCTGCAAAGGTGAGCGCCGCCAGTGGCGGAAACAGCGAACCGAAGCAGGGGCAGC
>JAXEMQ010000187.1:0-4933 GCA_034099845.1 Faecousia sp. | reverse complement strand
AACAGCAGGCAGGCCACCGCCCAGCTTTCCGGATTCTTCCCCTGGACCATGGCGCACAGCGCCACCGGCGGCGCGGCAAGCAGAATGGGCACCAGGCTTGTCCGTCTGCGCAGCACACTGCGGCACACCGCCAGGCACAGGCCGCAGCCATAGATACACAGCGGCAGCTCCGTGTTCCCCGGCT
Organism: Faecousia sp.; assembly: GCA_034099845.1. GTDB lineage: Bacteria > Bacillota > Clostridia > Oscillospirales > Oscillospiraceae > Faecousia. The sequence continues at coordinate 4,749 of JAXEMQ010000187.1, read as the reverse complement.
TCAGTCCGGGAAAGGCAAAATAGCCCCAATGGTATACTCCATCCAGAAAAGTGCTCACATCATACAAAAAGCTCTTGATCTGCCGGAGGGTTTCCGGCCGGTGGAGCAGATACCCCAGAGCCAGGGCGCACAGCGCCAGGGTAAGCTCACTACCCCGGCGCAGGGGCAGCACAAGAATGCCGAACAATGCCGCTGCCAGAAGGGAACCCACCAGGGATGGCTTCGAAAGCGGCAGGGGGTACACAGTCAGCAAACAGCCCAGAGCTCCGGCAGTCACCGCCAGCGCCAGAAAAAACGCCCAGAATCGGTTGGCAATGGCTGCTTTCATGGTTCCGAACCTCCGATCGCGTAATGCCACCCGGTACCCTCCGGTTCCGGAAGTACCGGATCCGACGGCTCCGGCAGGCAGAGTATGGCATCCACCGCCTGTGACAGACTCTTTTCGTCCGAAGCCTGGAATCTGGCAATTCCTTCCCCGGAGGCTGCCAGAATCACCGGTTCCAGCCCGGCACGGATCAGCTCCCTGCCAATCCACAGGAGTCTGCCCAAGCGGTCATCCACCTGTTCCGGTGTGCCCCCCAGAGTCAGGGTCAGGCAGGCCTTCTGCCGCAGTGGCTCCATAGCTTCCCGAACCGTCAGCTTCCCCGTTTTGGCGGAGAGCTTCCAGTGGACGCTGTTCAGGCTGTCTCCCGGCCGATAGGGCCGCAGCTCATAGTTTTCTCCCAGCCGGCAGGCGCTGGCTTTCCAGCGCACAGGAGGCCGGGTCAGCAGCCGGGGCAGGTCCTCTGCCGGTACGGGAATCGGCGAAACCAGGATCCGGGCGCTCTGCTTCTTTCGCACCGGGAAGGAAAACAGCCCCAGGTAATCCATCACCCGGCCCTTTTCCACCGTCATTTCATAGCCTCCGCAGTGGGCGGGCGTAAAGCCCGTCTCCTCCCGATAGACGATTTTTTCACCGGTGCGCAGGTTCCGCAGCCGGATTTTCCCCTTGAAAGGCGGCATGGGACTGCCGCAGGAGCCCATCAGCATCAGCTCCGTTTTTTCCCCCACAGCTCCCCGCTCCGGGCCGATAGGCGCCAGCTGAAAATCCAGGATGGCTTTCATGCTCAGCGCCAGAGAAAGCAGGGGCAGGATCAGAAGGCCCAGCAGAAATATCCAGGCCAGCCACTGCCCGAAGGTCAGATACCACAGTCCGGCCCCCAACAGGGCGATGATGTACGCGGCCCTCCGCATATCAGCGCAGACGGGGGGCAGGGGTCGCATCCAGGATGGATTTTAACACCTGCTCCGCCGTTTTTCCCTGGGTTTCCGCCCGGCCGGTGAGGATCATCCGGTGGGCCAGGGTGGGAATGAACACTTCCTTCACATCCCCCGGCACTACAAAGTCCCTGCCCCGGAGCTGGGCGATGGATTTGGACATGGCCGCCACAGACAGGGTCCCTCTGGGGCTGGCCCCCCGGGCAAAGCATTCCTGCTTTCGGGTGGCATCGCAAAGGGCCACAATGTAATCAATGACGCTGTCGCTGAGAAAGGTGGCTTCCACCATCTCCTGGAGGGCCAGGAATTTCTGCCGGGTCAGCACACTGCGGACCGTTTCCAGAGGGTTCACGCCCTGGCGGGTTTTGATCATGGCGGCCTCGTCCCTGGGGGCAGGGTAGCCCAGCCGGATCCGCAGGGCAAACCGGTCAATCTGGCTGTCCGGCAGCAGTTGGGTGCCCGCCGCCCCGGTGGGATTCTGGGTGGCAATCACCGCAAAGGGCCGGGGGAGAGGATGGCTCACCCCGTCCACCGTCACCTGTCCCTCCTCCATGGCCTCCAAAAGGGCGGACTGGGTCCGGGAAGTGGCCCGGTTCAGCTCGTCCGCCAGGAACAGATTGCATAGAATGCCGCCGGGACGGTACACCATATTGCCCGTACCGTCGGGCACGCTGTAGCCGGTAACGTCCGAGGGCAGCACATCCGGCGTAAACTGGATGCGGCCGTATTCCAGATCCAGGGCCCGGGCAAAGGACAGGGCCATGGTGGTTTTGCCCACACCGGGTACATCCTCCAACAGGATATGGCCCTTGGCCAGCAGCGCCGCCAGCACCCAAAGAAGGGCCTCATCCTTTCCCACGATGACCCGCCGCACCTGATCCAGAATCTGATGCACGCTGGCAACCACTTCATTTTCCCGGGTCTGCATTGTAACCTGCCCCTTTCGCATTGGTTTTGAGATTCCGGATACCATTATACCCGCTGGTTATCCGAAAAACAAGTCGGTTTCCAAGGCCGCCGGGGAACACAGAATTCCCCCGCCGGACCAGCCGGCGGGGGATGGACTCAATTGGTTTCGGGTTCGGAAGCCGGATCGGGATCCTGCCTGGGCGGGGCCTTCCTGGGGGGCATACCCATTTCCAGATTCCGGGAGACAAACAGAAAGACGGGCTTTAAGAACCGGAAGAAGACGCTCAGCACCAGATACAGCGCCGCGTTCCGGGGGTCGCAGGAGGCGTATACATCGTACAGCGCCATCAGCTTTCCCACCCCCAGGGCAATGGCTGTGCCGCAGGTAAGCAGGACGGCTGCCAGCAGAGCCCCCAGGGAAGCGGCGCTTCCGTCGGCGGCAAAGGCCCATACCGCGCAGCCCACCAGTGCCCCGGACAGAGCCCCGGTGACAATCTCCAGCACCGGCAGCACCACCCGCTTGTGCTTCACCTGTCCCCAGGTCAGATAGCGGTACTGGTCGGAAAGGGAGCCCAGCAGCCACAGATTCGCCACGGGAATCCAGGCCAGCCAGTAAGCCGCAATTCCCCTGCGCCGGGCCATGGTGGAAAGGGCCAGGGCCGTAAACACGTAAATCGCGACGCTCAGAAGCGGAACCACGCCGCCGGTGAGCACCTTGGCGGCCAGGGACAGGGCGCGGTCAAAATAGAAGCTTGTATACACCTTGGGGAAGAACATACCTTTCCCGCCTTTCTTTCTCTAAATTACTTTACCAGACGGCAAACCAGGTCGGTGTAGGCGTAGGGGTCATCAATGGGCAGCTGGGCCATGAGCTGGGCCTGGTAGCACAGCAGCTGGGCCATATCCCTGGCCTTGACGGGGTCCTCGGTCATGATGGTTTGCAGCAGCCGCACGGTATCGTGGTCCGGATTCAGCTCCAGGATTCTGGCGGCGGGGAAGGCAAACTCCGGGTTCACCCGCTTCATATACTTCTCCATCTCAAAGCTCATGCCGGCCTCGGGCACCATGGCGGCGGGATAAGCGCCCAGATTCTTGGACAGCTTTACCTCCTTGACCTGATCGCCCAGGCTCTCCTTGACGAAGGTCAGGAAGCCCTTCTTCTCCTCCGCTTCGGCCTCGGCAGCCTTCTTTTCCTCCTCGGACTGAAGGCCCAGATCCTCGGTGGATACGTTGCAGAACTTCTTCTCCTGATAGGTCATCAGGGTCTGGGGCACAAACTCGTCCACATCCTCGGTAAACAGCAGGGTATCAAATCCCTTGCTGTCCAGCAGGGAAACCTGGGGGAGCTTGCTGAGCAGCTCCTTGTTCTCGCCGGGAGCGAAGTAGATCTTCTCCTGGCCCTCAGCCATGGCATCCACATACTCCTTCAGGGAAATGAGCTTCTTCTGCTTATGGCTGTAGAACAGCAGCAGATCCTGGCAGCTGTCCTTGTGGGCGCCGTAGTCGGAAACCGTACCGTACTTCAGCTGACGGCCAAAGGCGGCATAGAATTCCTCGTACTTCTCCCGGTCGTTATCCAGCATGGACTTGAGCTCACTCTTGATCTTCTTCTCGATGTTCCGGGCGATGATGGTCAGCTGGCGGTTGTGCTGCAGCATTTCCCGGCTGATGTTCAGGGAGAGATCCTGGCTGTCCACCACGCCCCGGACAAAGCGGAAGTGCTCGGGCAGCAGGTCCTCACAGGAATCCATGATCATAACGCCGCTGGAATAGAGCTGCAGGCCGCGCCTAAAGTCCTTGGTGTAGAAATCGTAGGGCGCCTTGGAGGGGATATACAGCAGGGCCTTGAAGGAAACCTGGCCCTCGGCGCTGAAGTGGATTACCCGCAGGGGCTTGTTGTAGTCGTAGAACTTGTCCTGATAGAAGGCATTGTATTCTTCCTCGGTCACGTCCTTCTTATTCTTCTGCCACAGGGGGACCATGGAGTTGAGGGTGGTCATCTCGGTGTAGCTTTCATATTCGGGCTTATCCTCGGGAGAATCCTCCTTCTTCCGGGACTTCTCCACCTCCATACGGATGGGGTAGCGGATGTAGTCGGAATACTTGGTAACCAGGTTGCGGATTTCGTACTCTTCCAGATACTGGTTGTAGGTATCCTCCTCGGTATCGGCCTTCAGCACCATGATCACATCGGTGCCGGCGCAATCCCGCTCCGCCTCCTCAATGGTATAGCCGTCGGTGCCCTGGGAGACCCACTTATAGGCCGTGTCGGAGCCGTACTTTTTGGAGATCACGGTCACCTGGGAGGCCACCATAAAGGCAGAGTAGAAGCCCACGCCGAACTGGCCGATAATGTCAATGTCCTCCTTCTTTTCCATGGCCTGCTTGAAGCCCAGAGAGCCGGACTTGGCGATGGTGCCCAGATTCTCCTCCATCTCCTCTTTGGACATACCGATGCCGTTATCGGAAACGGTCAGGGTTCTTGCTTCCTTATCCCGGGTGATGGTGATGGCGAACTGATCCCGATTCAGTCCAACTTTGTCATCGGTCAGAGCCGTGTAGGCCAGCTTGTCGATGGCATCG
>JAXEMQ010000183.1:0-2072 GCA_034099845.1 Faecousia sp. | reverse complement strand
CCCTGGGCATTGCTTTGCTGCAAAAGGTTTTTCAGCTGCTGGGCCTCCGGGGAAGAGGCAAAGCGCATGGCCCTTTGTAATTCGTCCTGGCTGGGGCGGGAATCATCCATAATCCGTTCCTCCTTTTTGCAATGACCTTCGCCACCAGTATATGCCCCACATTTCAAAAAATGCCGGGAAAAAATAATTCGTCAGTAGATTTCTTCAAAAAGGTATGGTACAATAACGCAGCGTAAATAATAGAGGATGGATTGGATTTATGCGAATTTTGGTTTTATCGGACAGTCATCATGCCATGTCCTTTATGGAAGAATGCGCGGAAAAACGGAAGCCGGACTGTATTCTTCATCTGGGAGACTATTACCCCGACGGGTTTGACCTGAAGCAGCTGTTCCCCAACGCCGCATTTTATCAGGTGCCCGGAAACTGTGATGCCTATACCTGCCGGGAGGATCTGCCCCTTGTTCTGATGCCCAGGCTGGGCGGCTGCGACATCTATATGACCCATGGCCACCGGCACAATGTAAAGCTGACCCTGTGGCCGCTGCTGCGGGACGCCCGTCAGGCGGGAGCCCAAATCGTCCTCTACGGCCATACCCACATTCCGGACTGCCACTACGAGGACGACGGTCTTCTGGTCATGAACCCGGGCAGTGCCGGCTACGGCGGAACCGCCGGATGGCTGGAGCTTGAAAACGGGGTAATCAAAGACTGCCGGATTCTCACCGGCGCGGATTTGGAGGAAGAGACATGATCCTTGCGGTGAATATCGGAAATACCAATATTACCATCGGCGCCGTAAAGGGCAAAACCATTGTTTTTCAGGCCCGGCTCCGTACAGACACCACCAAAACCTCCGACGAATACGCCATTGATCTGAAAATGCTGCTGGCAATCCGGGATATTCCCACCTCCGAAATCGAGGGAGCCATTGTTTCCTCCGTGGTTCCCCAGGTGCTCAATGCCCTGAAAACCGCCCTTACCAAGCTGTTTTCCAAAAACATTTTGGTTGTGGGCCCCGGCATCCGGACCGGGCTCAACATCCGGATCGATAACCCGGCCCAGACCGGCGCCGACCTGGTGGTGGGCTGTGTGGCAGCCCTTAAGCTGGAAAAGCCCCCGCTGATTGTGATTCATCTGGGTACGGCTACCACCCTGATGGTGCTGGATCAAAACGGCGCCATGATCGGCGGAAGCATCTGCCCGGGTATCCGCATCTCCATGGAGGCCCTGACCCAGCGGGCGGCCCTGCTGCCGGGCCTGCAGCTGGACGCGCCCAAGCGCACCATTGGCCGCAACACGGTGGAATGCATGCGTTCCGGCATTATGGTGGGTGCCGCCGCAATGCTGGACGGCATGGTGGCACGGATGGAGGAGGAGCTGGGGGCAAAGGCAACGGTCATCGCCACCGGCCGCATTGGCCAGTATGTGGTGCCGCTGTGCAAAACCCCCATGCGCTACGAACGGGATCTGGTGCTTCAGGGCCTGGCGGCGCTTTACTGGGAGAATGCCCGCTGAAGTTCAGAGAAACAGCAGCAGGCTCACAATTGCCGCCGTAAAGCCCATGCAGGACAAAAGCATGGTCAGGCCGTTGAGCAGCTTGTGAGAAAAGGCGTTGCCTTGGTTGGGGTATTTGACAGATTTCATATGGATCCACATCCTTTCTTTTGATGCCCCCATACTACAAAAGCAAGTGTCCGATTATTTGGACAGTTTCTATCTTTTGGAGGACTTATGAAAACGACAGAACAGACCGAAAAAAACGGTTTCCTAAAATTCTATGATTCCTTTAAGCAGGTGGTGGGCATCATCGTGAGCTGGATCTACCGGCTGCGAAAGCTGGTGCTGGCCGCCCCGGTGGTCTACTATGCCCTGAAGTTCGCGGGGTATAATGCCGCCCATCTTCCGGAGCGGGTGGGTCTTAACCTGCAGTCCACCGGCGAGTTTGCCCTCTATATTTCCCGGTACGCGGCGGTGGTGGGCCCTCTGGCATTGACCGGCGGCTGTCTTGCCATGATGTTTCTGTCCAGAAAAGCCATGTATGCCTGGGCGGTCAGTTTGTTTTCGCTGGC
>JAXEMQ010000179.1:0-14028 GCA_034099845.1 Faecousia sp. | reverse complement strand
GCACTTTGGGCCGGAGCCAATTAAATCCTCCCGATGGGCCTTGATGAGCGCTTCTCTCACCAGCGCGTAATTCTTCGGGTCCCGGTACTGAATCAGCGCCCGCTGCATGGCCTTCTCATGGGGGTCCGTGGGGACATAGACCTTCTCCATGGTCCGGGGGTCCAGGCCGGTGTAGTACATGACGGTGGACAGGGTAGAGGGGGTGGGGTAGAAGTCCTGCACCTGCTCCGGATTGTAGCCCATATCCCGGATGTACTCCGCCAGCTCCACGGCCTCCTTCATGGTAGAGCCGGGATGGCTGGACATGAGATAGGGCACCAGAAACTGGTTCATATTGTACTGCTTGTTCAAAGCAAAATATTTGTCCACAAACCGATTGTATACCGCGTTCCTGGGCTTGCCCATGCGGCAGAGCACCGCATCGGACACGTGCTCCGGGGCGACCTTCAGCTGCCCGGAGATGTGGTACTGCACCAGCTCCCGGAAGAAGGTGTCCTTGGAGTCGGCCAAAAGATAGTCAAAGCGAATGCCGCTGCGAACGAAGACCTTCTTGACACCGGGAATTTTCCGGAGCTTGCGCAGCAGCGCCACATAGTCGCTGTGGTCGGCGTTCATATTCTTACAGGGGGTGGGGTAGAGGCACTGACGGCCGCCGCAGGCCCCCTTGGTCATTTGCTTTTCACAGGCGGGGTGACGGAAGTTGGCGGTGGGACCGCCTACATCGTGAATGTAGCCCTTGAAATCCGGATCTTTGACCATCTGCTGGGCTTCCGCCAGTATGGACTCATGGCTTCGAACCTGGACGATGCGGCCCTGGTGGAAGGTCAGCGCGCAGAAGGAACAGGCGCCAAAGCAGCCCCGGTTGCTGACCAGGCTGAATTTCACCTCCTCAATGGCGGGTACGCCGCCCAGTTTTTCGTAGCTGGGGTGGTAGGTCCGGCAATAGGGCAGGGCGTACACCGCGTCCATTTCCGACATGGTCAGGGGCTTCTGGGGCGGGTTCTGAACCACAAATTCCTTTCCATAGGGCTCGGCCAGCCGCTTGGCGGTAAAGGGATCACAGTTGCCGTACTGGATTTTGAAGGATTGGGCATAGAGCCGCCGGTTCTTCTGGATTTCTTCAAAGGCGGGCAGCAGGATGGTGGGCAGACTTTCGTCCAGCTCCCTGGTTTTGTAAACCGTTCCGTCGATGTAGGTGATGTCCTTCACATCCATTCCGGCGTTCAGGGCATCCGCGATTTCTACGATGCTCTTTTCGCCCATGCCGTACATCAGAAGGTCCGCCTGAGCGTCCAGCAGGATCGAGCGTTTCATACCATCAGACCAATAGTCGTAGTGGCCCAGGCGGCGCAGGCTGGCTTCAATGCCGCCGATGAGAATGGGTACGTCTTTATAGGTCTGCCGGATCAGGTTGCAGTACACGATGGTGGCATAATCCGGACGCTTTCCCATGACGCCGCCGGGGGTAAAGGAATCGGTTTTCCGCCGATGGCGGGTGACGGAATAGTGGTTCACCATGGAGTCCATGTTGCCGCCGCTGACCAGAAAGCCCAGCCGGGGCCGGCCAAAGGTCGTGACGGACTGGGGATCCTTCCAATTGGGCTGAGAGATGATGCACACGCTGTAGCCCCGGCTTTCCAGAACACGGCTGATAATGGCGTGGCCGAAGGAAGGGTGATCCACGTAAGCATCACCGATGACATATACAAAGTCCGGCTGCGTGATGCCCCGGGCTTCCATTTCGCTTTTGGTAATGGGTAAAAAATCCATGGAATCCTCCGTTATTTGCCGCAAGCTGCTACTTTTTTCATGAGCTTGCTGTAAATCCTTTGCATCATCCAGGGTTCACTGACCTTCCCGGCAACCTTCTCCACGGGGAACCAGGCAACACCGCTGTTTTCGTCCGGCTTGATGCGAATGGGTTGCCGTGGATCGGCTTCCAGCAGGTAGGTCACGTTCAGATGCAGGTGGCTGGATACGAATTTGCCCCGTTTTTCATGACCGTCAACGGTAAGGGATTCCAGGGAGAAAATATCCGGGCTGACCAGTGTCAGGTCCTGCAATCCGCTTTCTTCCCGGGTTTCCCGCAGGGCAACCCGACAGAGGTCCCGGTCACCGTCGGCGTGGCCGCCCATCCAGGCCCAGGAGCGGTACAGGTTGTGATAGATCAGAAGCACCTGCTTCCGGTCCGGGCTGACCACCCAGGAGGAAGCGGTCAGGTGGGCAACTGGATTGTCCCGGGTATACAGGTCCTGCCCGCCGGACAGCAGGGACAGAATTTGATTTTTGTCGGTTTCCTCCTGCTCGTTGCAGGGGCGGAAACGATTCAGCGCATCCACAAGCTCCATATTATTTCTTCGTCACTTTCTTTTTGGTTCCGTCAGGCTGCAAAATATAGGTGTTTTCCAGTTGACCTACCAGATTGGCCTTCACGGAGTCGATATAGATTCGGCGGAGCTTATCCCGCTCAGCCAGCTCTTCGGCGGTCAGCGTGCTTTCTTTTGCTTTCTTTGCCAGTTCATTAATCCGGGTAATGACTTCATTCATGTTCATTGTATATTCCTCACACATATTTCTGGATCGTGACAGAGATCCGGTCTTTCTTTGTTCGTCCGCCGATCTGCGCAAGGCGGATTTTGCCCAGCCCTCTGACGGAAACCTTTGCGCCCTCTGCCACCTCTTTGTCCGGTTTTTCACAGGGGATGCCGTCCAGACTTATTTTTCCGGAACGGATGTATTCCGCAGCCAAAGCTCTTCCAATCCGGAAGCCGGAGGAGACCACACTGTCCAGACGCAGGGAGGCGAGGGTATCCTTTATGGTTTCAAAGACGGGCTGGGGCAGGCGCACTTGGTTCAAATCCTGCCGGGAAAGGTGAAGGGCTGTCCGTCCGGCGGAAGAAAGGTTGTCAAGGATGTAGGGGGCCATTTCCTGAGTGACAAAAAACACACATCGTCCCGGCTCTACACAGATGTCGCCCACGGTTTCCCGGGTGATTCCGGCTCCCATCAGGGCGCCCAGAATGTCCCGGTGGCTCAGAGAATCCCCCTGAAAAAAACGGCCCTCCAGGCAGACCACCGGACTGTCTTCCGAAAGGAGACAGTCCTTTTCCAGATAATCCGGCAGGTAGACAAGTATTTTTCGTTCGGCATCCTCATATCCGCCGAAGGCATAGAGCCCCGGTGCGTCGCCGAAAAGAAAACCTGCCATTTCCAGCTCTCTGGGAGACAGAAACCCGGTCTGGCCCACAATATTCCTGCGGATGCCGCCGTTAATCTTATCCCAGAGCTTTGCCAGCAGCATACGGTCTTCCGGAGTTTTTGCGATTTTATCAATGGAATCTCTCTGCATATGATTCACCTTTACAAAGGATACCGTGTAGAAGGAGGAAACGGTATCATCGGGCCGTGGATATTCGGTTTCGGAAAAGCCGGATTCATCACCGATTATCCGCTATTATATCACAGAATAATTCCCCTGGGAAGAAGTTTTTCTTGTGCCGGAGTGGAATTATGTGTATAATACAGGAATGATTACATGGAAAGGAACAAAGACAATGGTAGTTGGAATCATTGGCGGCGGTGCCTCCGGCATGGCTGCGGCGATCAGTGCGGCACACAACCCGGATACACAGGTGCTGCTGCTGGAACGGCAGGCCCGGGTGGGGCGGAAACTCCAGGCAACCGGAAACGGCCGGTGTAATCTCACCAATCTCCACGCGTCCCAGGGGGGCTACCATGGAGAGGAAAAGGGCTTTTCCGACTATGCCATTTCACAATACCCTCCGGAGGAGACCCTTTCCTGGTTTCAGGAGCTGGGGTTATTGACCGTTGCGGAGGCCTCCGGCAGGGTGTATCCCTATTCCGATCAGGCAAACTCCGTGGTGGATGTGCTGCGCTTTGCCTTGGAAAGACCCAATATCCGGGTAATGACAGGCATTGAGGTGCGCCGGGTAAAAAAATCTGCCGAAGGCTTTTTACTGGAAACAGACCAGGGCCAGCTGCGCTGTGAACGGCTGATTACTGCCTGCGGCGGTCTGGCCGGCAGCAAGCTGGGCGGCACGATGTCCGGCTATCAGATTCTGCGGAGCCTGGGGCATCGCTGCACCAAGCTGCGGCCCGCTCTGGTGCAGATCAAAACCGATTGGCCGGGGATCACCGGCCTCAAAGGCGTCCGGGCAAACTGCCATGCGGCAATCTATCGGGAGAATAAGCTGTTTGCCCAGAGTCAGGGGGAGGTCCAGTTTACGGAGCAGGGCTTGTCCGGGCCTGTGATTTTTGAAATATCCCGTGATGTTTGCCGGGAAAAGGGGAAGTGGGTGTGTATTCTGGACCTGCTGCCCCAGGTTTCTCAGCAAAAACTGGAACAACTGCTGCGTATGCGCCGGGATACGGGACTTCCCAACGGGGAAATCCTGACGGGAATTCTCCACAATCGACTGGGACGGGTCATTGTGCAGAGCTGCGGCCTGACCCTGACCGGTGCGGCATCGGAGCTGAAGGATAATGAAATCCGGGAGGTCGCCCAGGCTGTCAAGGGGTTCCGGGTGTCCCTGACGGAACCCTTGGGCATGGACAGTGCCCAGGTAACGGCAGGGGGGATCTGTACGGAGGAATTTGACCCAATGACGATGGAAAGCCGTCTTGTCCCCGGGCTGTATGCCTGCGGAGAAGTGCTGGATGTGGATGGTGACTGCGGCGGATACAATCTGCAGTGGGCCTGGAGTTCCGGCAGATTGGCGGGCAATCACGCGGGAGGTGTGCGGAATGCTTAGAATTCGGGATATTTCCATTGCCCCGGAGCATGACCAAAGTGTGCTTCTTTATGAGGCATCCAGAATTCTGGGTATTTCCGCATCGGAAATCCGGAGCCTGCAGCTGGTGAGAAAATCCATCGATGCCAGGAAAAAACCCCAGGTGCGGGTGATCTATACCGTGGATGTGGCACTGAAGGGCAGCGAAAACAAGGTGCTGAAGCGCTGCCGCAGCAGTAAGGTCGGACCGGCACCGGTGAACCGTTACCGGGTTCCGGCAGCGCAGCCCGGCCCGGAACGGCCGGTGGTCATTGGCTTTGGGCCTGCGGGGATGTTTGCGGCGCTGGTTCTGGCCCTGGCGGGATGCAGACCCCTTGTTCTGGAACGGGGAGAGGATGCCCTTACCCGGCACCGGAAGGTGGAAACGTTTTTTGAAACCGGAAAGCTGGACCCCAGGAGCAACGTGCAGTTTGGGGAAGGCGGCGCGGGAACCTTTTCCGATGGGAAACTGAATACCGGTGTAAACAATCCCAGAATCGGCTGGATTCTGGAGCAGTTTGTGGCGGCAGGCGCCCGGGAAGAGATCCTTTTTGACGCAAAGCCCCACGTGGGAACGGATGTGCTCCTGGAGGTGGTCCAGAACCTGAGAAAACGGATCGAGTCGCTGGGGGGAGAGGTACGTTTCTGCAGTCAGGTGACGGCGCTGGAATCCCAGGGGGATCGCCTGACCGGTGTCCGGCTGGAAAGCGGAGAACGGATACCCTGCAAGCAGGCGGTGCTGGCCATCGGCCACAGCGCCAGAGATACCTTTGAGATGCTGCATTCCATTGGAATTCCTATGGAACCCAAGCCCTTTGCCATGGGGGTGCGGATTGAGCACAGCCAGAAAAGCATTGACAGGGCCCAGTACGGGGAGGAGAACCCCAGCCTGCCGCCGGCGGATTATAAGCTGGTGCAGCATTTGGATGACGGTACGGTGTATACTTTTTGTATGTGTCCCGGCGGATATGTGGTGGCGGCGGCTTCGGAAGAGGGCCGGGTGGTCACCAACGGTATGAGCTACGCGGACCGGGACGGAGAAAACGCCAATGCCGCTCTGCTGGTTACGGTCAATCCGGAGCTCTTTCCGGATCCCGGCCCACTGGGGGGCATGTATTGGCAGCGGGAAATTGAAGAGGCTGCGTACCGGTTAAGCGGCAGCTATCTGGCACCGGCCCAGAAGGTTGGAGATTTCCTGACCGGCAGGGAAAGCAGCGGCCCCGGTTCCGTGAAGCCCACATACCGTCCCGGAGTGTACTGGACGGATCTGCGGAGATGCCTGCCAGAGCACATTACAGATGCCCTTTCCAAGGCGCTGCCGCAGCTTGACGACAGACTGCGGGGCTTTGCAGACCCGGATGCTGTGCTCACTGCCCCGGAAACCCGGAGCTCATCCCCGGTGCGGATTGTCCGGGACGAGACACGGCAGTCCTCTCTGCGGGGGCTGTATCCTACCGGGGAGGGTGCCGGATACGCAGGCGGAATCATGTCCGCGGCCATTGACGGAATGATGACGGCGGAAGCCATGCTTCAGGAAACAATATAACGAAAAACCCGGTATCCGTTCCATCGGATACCGGGTTTTGAATCACCGAACTTCGGCATATCGTTCGTCTTTCATGGCAGCTTTCATCTTTGCTTTATTTTCATACATATTGGAATCGGCAACTTTCAGAAGCAACGGCATGGTGCTGTTGGGAACCTGGGCAGAGTGGCCGTAGCCTACGGCATAGCTCAAGGGAATCACAGGCATAAACTGGGTGCCGGAGCGGTTATAGTCAGCGGTCATCCGGGCCAGCTTTTCCAGAAACGCATCCACATCACCGGGGGTTACGTCCTTCAGGATGATGATGAATTCATCACCGCCGTACCGGCCCACAAAATCAGAAGCCGGAGTGGCCTTGCGCAGCAGATGGGCAAAGCCCTTGATCATATCGTCACCGGCCTGATGGCCCATGGCATCATTGATCTTTTTTAGATTGTTCAGGTCAAACATCAGGCAGGCCGTTGCCAGATCCAGCTGGTCCGGGGCATTCAGAAGCTCCTCACAGCGGCTTTTGTTGGGAAGACTGGTGTGTTTGTCCAGATAAGCGGTATGGGAAAGCTCCGAGTTCGCGGTGGAAAGCTTTCGGTTCTGGATGGTGTTGAAAAGCATCAGTAGGATCATCAGGATGCTGACGATAACCATGGAATCCTCTATGGACCGAAGATCCTCCGTGATCTGGGCGGAATACTTTTCGGAGTAGTTGACGGTCTGTTCGGCAAGCTCATAAAAATGCTCACTTACATATAAAATCTCACTGTTTTCGGCACCACGGGCGCGGACTACCTGAATCTCTTCCTGGAGGGTTTCCCAATACCGGGTCATTACGGCAACGCTGCTCTGGTATTCCACATTGCGCAAAGGGGTAATGCCATAGACGGTACCGCCTTCCTTCAATTCCAGAAGGAGCTCGGTCAGGTCGTCAATCAGCTTATCATTGCGCACGCCGAGGATTTCCTGCTTCACGAGCTTTTGGCTCAGGCCTCTGGCACTGCCGGTGCAATTGATGATTTTGGCGGTACCCTGGAGAAGGCGAACGTCCATCATCGACAGCAGAATCAGGAATGTAAGCAAAACCGAGAGCACCTTTGGTACGGTTTGTGTCACGAAGTTTTTTACCTTTTCCACGATGTCCCGGCCTCCTTTCAGGAACGAATACGTGAGCAACTTAACAGCGCTACGATAATATTATACAGAAAGTTTTGCAAAAATCAATATCTATTTAGTCATAGTGGAAAATCTTTTCCCGCGATGGGAGGTGCTGCAGCGGTTTCGGGCGCCTGGAAGGGCGGAAGAGACAATTTGCCGAATTGTGTCGGATTTCCCTTGCTATTTGCGAAAGAACCATGTATAATGAAAAAAGATTACCATTTGCAGGATATTCTGATGGCTCATTTCGGCAAAGCAGGACGGATCGATGGCGTATCTTTCCGCTTGCTGTGGTTCTAATTTTAGGGAGGGGTATATTATGACCATAAAGGAATGCTATGATCGGATGAATGGCAGCTACGAAGAGGCAAAGAGCCGGCTGATGATGGATTCTATGATTGAGCGGTTTGTTTTTAAGTTCCTGGACGATTCCACTATGGAAAATCTTCGCAAGGCAATTGCCCAGGGGGATATTGCGGTATCCTTCCGGGAAGCGCATACCCTGAAGGGTGTGGCCGCGAATCTGGCATTCACCGAGTTGCAGAAGGCAGCTTCCAATCTGACCGAGCAGCTGCGTCCTCTGCAGAGCCCCGCCGATGCCGAACTGATGGCCGGTGTGGAGAAGGCTTACGGTATCGTGGTGGATGCCATCCGCACATACCAGGCGGAAAAGTAATGATTGGGAACGGCGTGTCGTCCGATACGGCAGGCTGACGGACAGTGCTTTTCTTGCGTTTTGGAGTGGAAACTGGTTCAGGGGAGGAAAAAGCGTCATGCAGAAATCGAATGTTCTTATTGTTGACGACGCACAGATAAACCGTGAGCTTCTGGAGTTCATTCTTCAGGATCACTATCAGGTATTTCAGGCAGAGAACGGCTCACAGGCAATTGAGATGATCGAATCTCAGGAGCGGATTTACCGCCTGGTCCTGCTGGACATTCAAATGCCGGTCATGGACGGATTCGGCGTTCTGGAATATCTTCAGCAGCACAATCTTCTGAGGGAACTGCCGGTCATTGTCATTTCCGGTGATTGCTCCGATGCCTCCATTCTCCACGCTTATGAGCTGGGCGCCGTGGACTTTTTTTCAAAGCCCTTCAGTCCCGAGATCGTACTCAATCGGGTGCACAACATCCTTTCTCTGTATAAGCATGATTATATTGACAGCCTTACCGGCAGCTATAACCGGAACGGCTTCATCCGTATGGCCGAAAATGTCCTGAACAACGCGGAAAGACGTACGGATTATGCACTGATGTTCCTGGACATCAAAAATTTCAAGGCAACCAATGAACTTTTTGGTACGGAAGGCGGAGACATGATCCTAAGGGATTTTTATGCCAGGATCAATGACTTCTGGGATCCGGAGGTTTCCGGACGGTTGGATACCGACCACTTTGTTTGCCTTGTAAAGCAGGATCATGTTGACCTGGAAACCATGGCCGCAAAGCTGAAAATCACCGCTCAGCTCAAAGACAGAAGCATGAAGCTCTACGGCTACTGCGGAATATACTGCCTGAACGAAAACGACCGGGATGTTTCCGGTATGATCGACCGGGCGAAGCTGGCGGAAGAGAGTATCCTCAGCGACCATGTGCAGCCATTTGCGGTATTTGACGATTCCATGCGCCGGATCTATATGGATCAGGTGGAGATTATGGGCGAATATGAGTCGGCCATTGCCAACGGTGAATTCAAGGTGTACTATCAGCCTGTTGTGGAAGCGGCAACCGGCAATCTGGTATCGGCGGAAGCACTGGTTCGCTGGGTTCATCCCCAGCGCGGTATGGTCAGCCCTGCGGCCTTCATTCCCGCTCTGGAAAGCGGCGGTCAAATCTCAAAGCTGGACTGGTTTGTGGCGGATCATGTACACAAAACCATTCTGAAGTGCTACCAGGAAGGTTCCCCGGTGGTGCCGGTTTCCGTGAACCTTTCCTGGATGGACTTCTATGATGATGGTCTCATAGAGCGGCTTTTGGATATTTTCCGGGGTAATACCCTCCGAAATGGGGATATGCGTCTGGAAATCACCGAAACCTCCTATGCCGCTCTGGAAAGCGACCGGGCCAGCATCCTGAAGCAGCTGCGCGGCGCCGGAGCCAAGATTCTGCTGGATGACTTCGGCAGCGGTTATTCCTCTTTCGGAATGCTCAAGCAGTACGATTTTGACATTCTGAAGCTGGATATGGCCTTTACCCGTCAGATCGAAACCAGCCCCAAGGTTCGCACCATTATCAGCGGCATTATGGAAATGGTGCATCATCTGGGCATTAAGGTGATTGCCGAGGGTGCGGAAACACTGGAGCAGGTACAATTCCTGCGGGATAACGACTGCGATTATATCCAGGGCTACTATTTCTCCAAACCTCTGCCTGAGGCGGAGTTCCTGGCCTATGTGGAGAAATGCCGCGCGGAGGGCCGGCTTGGTTAAACCGCCGATTCCGCGCAGCGAATGACCAGTGTGTATCGGAAATCGCAGGTTGTGGAACCGGATCACCGGCTGACCCGGCGGGAGATGCAGGATATTCTCAACGGCTACCGGATGATTTTTGATATGGTGCGCCTTCTGGATGGGGATGCGCTGAATTTGAGCCGGCAGCAGGTTGAGGGGGAAGATATGGGTGACGGCTGCCGTGCCGACCTCGGTGACCCAGATCAGGCGATGCGGTGCCTGGCGCTTCAGGCGCTGGAATCCCGGGGAGAAGAAGCGATGGTGATTTCCGACAAGGGAACCTGCTATGAATTGATCGACAAGTATTTGGAAGTGGATGGAGAACCCCATATTTTGGAATTGCTCCGCCGCATAAAGACAAAATAAAGAAGCTGCCCGGGACCGGAGGACGGTTCCGGGTTTTTGTTTCGTTTCGGTTGAGAAAAGCCCTCTATAATTGCGTGTATCATGTATCGGTGTGCCCTTTCGGCATTGCAAAACAAAGAGAGCATGGAGAGCGAAGCGAATGAACACCTATCGTGCGGGAATTGACATTGGTTCCACCACCGTAAAGCTTGCGGTTTTGGATGAAGCAAATCATCTTGTCTACGGAAATTACTGCCGCCACCAGGCCAATACCCAGGGGGCTCTTGCGGAGCTTCTAAAGGATGCCCGCGAAAAGCTGGGTCAGTGCCTGCTGCGGGTAAAAATCACCGGTTCCGGCGCCATCACCTTGGCAAAGGCCATGGAAATCGGTTTCGTGCAGGAAGTGGTGGCAGTAGCTTCTTCCCTGAAATTCTTCTACCCTCAGACGGATGTAGCAATTGAACTGGGCGGAGAGGATGCAAAAATCATCTACTTCACCGGCGGTTTGGAGGAACGGATGAACGGTGTTTGCGCCGGCGGTACCGGCTCTTTCATCGATCAGATGGCAGCGCTGCTTCAGATCGATGCCGGAGGCCTGAACAAAGAGGCGGAAAACTATCGGCAGATCTATCCCATTGCAGCCCGCTGCGGTGTGTTCGCAAAGACGGATATTCAGCCCCTCATCAACGAGGGCGCCACCAAGGCGGACCTGGCGGCCTCTATTTTCCAGGCGGTGGTGAATCAGACCATTTCCGGCCTGGCTTGCGGCAAGCCCATCCGGGGCTGTGTGGCGTTTTTGGGGGGTCCGCTGCATTTCCTGCCGGAACTGAAGAAAGCCTTTATCCGTACACTGAAGCTGACGCCGGAAAATGTGGTGGACCCGGAGAATTCCCACCTGTTTGCGGCCATGGGTTCCGCCCTGGAAAGCGATGACGCGGCAGAGGTTTCCCTGGTGGAGCTGATCGGCAGACTGGAAAAGGGCGTGAAGGTTTCTTTTGAAATGCCCAGACTCCCGGCGCTGTTTGAAAATCAGAAGGATTACGATGCCTTCCGGCAGCGTCACAGTCAGGCGGTGGTGCGAAAGGAAAATCTGGAAACCTACTGCGGTGACTGTTATCTGGGCATTGACGCCGGTTCCACTACGACCAAACTGGCCCTCATCGGCCAGGAGGGCCAGCTGCTGTATTCCTTCTACGCCAATAATAAGGGAAACCCTATTGAAACGGCCAAAACCGCCATCTGGAATCTGAAAACCATGCTGCCCGGCTCTGCCCGGATTGCCCGGAGCTGTTCCACCGGATACGGGGAAGCGCTGCTGAAATCCGCCTTTTCTCTGGACGAGGGAGAGGTGGAAACCATCGCCCATTGTACCGCCGCTTCCTTTTTTGATCCGGAGGTAGACTGCGTGCTGGACATCGGCGGCCAGGATATGAAGTGCATCCGTCTCAAAAACGGCGCTGTGGATACCATCATGCTGAACGAAGCCTGCTCCTCAGGCTGCGGCTCCTTTATTGAGAATTTCGCCAATTCTCTGGGCTATTCCGCCCAGGACTTCGCCAAGGAAGCGTTGTTTGCCCATCATCCTGTGGATCTGGGTACCCGCTGCACGGTGTTCATGAATTCCAATGTCAAGCAGGCCCAGAAGGAGGGAGCCGAGGTTTCGGATATTTCCGCGGGACTTGCCTATTCCGTGATCAAAAACGCGCTCTTCAAGGTGATCAAACTCAGCTCGGCCAGGGAGTTGGGCAGTCATATCGTGGTCCAGGGCGGCACCTTCCACAATCAGGCGGTGCTCCGTGCCTTTGAAACCATCGCGGGTGCCCAGGTGGTTTGCCCTGATATTGCGGGCCTTATGGGCGCTTTCGGTGCCGCACTGATTGCCCGGAACCACGATGAGGGAAAGGGAACCTCCATGATGCCGCTGGAGGACATCGTGAATCTGACCTATACCACCAAAACGGTCCGCTGCGGGGGCTGCGCCAACAACTGTATGCTGACCGTCAATGTGTTCCCCGGCGGCCGCAGGCACATCACCGGAAACCGCTGTGAAAAGGGTGCCGGCGGCGGAAACAAAGGGGAAAAAGCCCCCAATATGGTGGCATTCAAGCAGAAACGAATGTTTGCCTATAAGCCTTTGTGTCAGGAGGAAGCGGTCAGAGGTACCGTCGGGCTGCCCAGAGTGCTGAATATGTATGAGAATTACCCCTTCTGGGCAACTTTTTTCCGGAATCTGGGAATTCGCGCGGTTTTGTCTCCGTTCTCGGATCGGAAGATCTACGAAAAAGGGATGGATTCCATCCCGTCGGAATCCGAGTGCTATCCTGCCAAGCTGGCCCACGGCCATGTGCAGTGGCTGATAGAGCAGGGTATTACCACCATTTTTCACCCCTGTGTTTTCTATGAATACCAGGAACACGAGGACTCGCAGAATCATTACAGCTGTCCCATTGTCGCCTCCTACCCGGAGAACCTGAAAAACAATGTAGAGGCGGTTACAGAGGGGAAGGTGCGCTACATCCGCCCCTTTGTGGCCTTTACCAGTGAAAAGACTGCTGCGGACCGGTTGGTCAAAGTCTGCAAAGAGGAGTGGGGCATTCCGGCCTCCGAGACAAGGACGGCCGTGCACCTGGCCTGGGAGGAGCAAAGAAAGGCCAAGGCAGACATTGTGGAAGAGGGAGCCCGTGTCCTTCGTCAGATGGAGGAAAAGGGCGGCAGCGGCATTGTGCTGGCAGGCAGACCCTACCACATCGACCCGGAGATCAACCACGGAATCCCGGAGCTCATTGCCTCCTACGGCCTGACGGTGCTGACGGAGGACAGCCTACCCGATATCCGGGAAGAGCAGCAGCTGCGCATTGTGGACCAGTGGGTTTACCATTCCCGGCTGTATGCGGCAGCCAGATTCGTGCGGAACCGGGACGATCTGGAGCTGCTGCAGCTCAATTCCTTCGGCTGCGGCCTGGATGCCGTTACCACGGACCAGGTCTCCGAGATCCTGGAAGGCAGCAACAAGCTGTATACACTGCTGAAAATTGACGAGGTGAACAATCTGGGGGCTGTGCGTATCCGGATCCGAAGCCTGATTGCCGCCATGAAGATGCGCAGGGAAGAGGCCATTCACGCATCCCCCCAGCCCGTAAAGTTCCAGAGGCAGGAATATACTTCCCAGATGCAGCTGGAGGGTTATACCATTCTGGCCCCTCAGATGAGCCCCATCCACTTTGAGATTCTGCAGCCGGTGTTTGAAAAGCATGGCTACCATGTGGTGGTTCTGGACAACGATGACCGCAGCGCGATTGACGTAGGCCTTAAGTATGTGAACAATGATGCCTGTTTTCCCTCAATTACCGTGGTGGGGCAGATCATGGAGGCGGTCCTATCCGGTAAGTATGACAGGGACCATCTGGCCATTATGATGACCCAGACCGGCGGCTGCTGCCGGGCCAGCAACTACGTTGCCTTCATCCGCCGGGCGCTGGAAAAGGCGGGCCTAAGTCAGATTCCCGTGATTTCCCTGAACGCCAACGGCATGGAGAAAAACGAGGGCTTCCGGTTCACGCCGGGACTTCTTATGGATGCCGTCCACGCCATTGTGTATGGAGATCTCTTCATGCGCTGTCTGTATCGGGTACGGCCCTATGAAAAGACAAAGGGCTCAGCGGATGCGCTTCACGAAAAATGGAAGGCAATCTGCATCGATTCTCTGGTGAACCCCAAAGCCAGTCTCAGCTACAGCCAGGTTTGCCAC
>JAXEMQ010000178.1:0-7915 GCA_034099845.1 Faecousia sp. | reverse complement strand
AGGAGCCCAGCCGTGGGCCACGGAGCCGGTGCAGCGGCCGTTCTTCACCGCCTGGGGCAGCTGGGGGCCGCCGTATACGCCCACAAAGGCATCCCGGGTGGTATCAAAGCCATCGAAGGGGGTATCGGACCAGAAGACCGCGTAGTGGTCCCGGCGCTCCCGGTACTCGGTCTTGTGGTAAATGGCCCGGTCGGAAACCTCCACCTCGCCGGTGGAGAAGTTGCGCTGGAAATTGGAGGAATCGTCCATGGCATCCCACAGACAGAACTCCAGATAGGGGAATACCGAAATCGTTTGCGTGGATTCCGTCCCGTTGGTCACGGTGAGCCGCATCAGCAGGCAGTTGTCGCCATGGGGAACCATCATTTCCTGTTTGGCGGTAATTCCGTCCTTTTTGCCCTCCAGAACGGTATAGCCCAGGCCGTGACGGCACCGGTAAGCATCCAGCTCCGTCTGGGTGGGCTGCCAGCCGGGATTCCATACGGTTCCGTCGGAATTGCGGACATAAATATGGAAACCGTCCGAATCCAGGGGGCTGTTGTTGTATCGATAACGGGTCAGCCGGCGCAGCCGCGCGTCCTTATAGAAGCTGTAGCCGCCCGCAGTATTGGACACCAGCGTAAAAAACGCTTCGCTTCCCAGATAATTGATCCAGGGCAACGGCGTTCTGGGGGTGTCAATGACATACTCCCGGCGGGCGTCATCAAAATAACCGAACTGCATATCCTTTTCCTCCTTTATATTCCCATCGCTTTGAAAACGATTAAGTAATGAGAACTTCCCATTAAGAGTACATTATTGGGACCAAAAATGCAATAGTTTTTCTGCATCCCAGGGTTTTCCGTGGAAAATTACCAACTGGTACAGGGATCCTTTGTGCAGTTTTCGTAAGAATTTATATCGCAGGACTGGTCAAATCCCCCAGAAACACCGGTTCCTTTTTGTACAGACCGCCGGTTGTTTGTACTTTAACCAAATAATATCGAGATTGCGCTTGCTTTTTCGTAGATAATGCGCTATGCTTACTTTACGAAAACGTTTTAGGAAATCTCTGACTCCATTGCCCGCCAGACCGGTCAAGCTGTTCTGAGATTCCAAAAAATACCGCGGCAAAGGGCCCCGTCCCCTGTCTGCCGCGAGGGAAGGAGCGTTCCTCATTGGTCTCCATGAAGGACATTGCCCAGCGCTGCGGCGTCTCCGTGGCTACCGTGAGCAAAGCGCTGAATGATCAGCTGGACATCGGCGCGGAAACCCGGGAGAAGATCCATAAGGTTGCCGCAGAGATGGGCTATGTAACCAATTCCGCCGCCCGGGCGCTGAAGGCCAATCGCACGTTTAATATAGGTATTCTGTTCGTGGACGAGCAGAACAGCGGTTTGGCCCACGAATACTTCTCCTCCATGCTGGAAAGCCTGAAGGTGGAGGTGGAATCCCGGGGCTACGACGTTACCTTTATCAACCGCAATGTGGGCCAGAGCCGCAGCTATCTGCAGCACTGCCAGTACCGGGGGGTGGACGGCGTGGTCATCGCCTGTGTGGATTTTTCCGATCCCCAGGTGCTGGAGCTGGTGAATTCCAATCTGCCTGTGGTCACCATTGACCATGTGTTCAACAACCGTATGTCGGTGGTTTCCGACAATGTGCAGGGTATGGAAGCCCTGGTTCGCTTCGCCTATATCAACGGCCACCGGAAGCTTGCCTACATTCACGGCGAGCGCACCGCCGTTACCGAAAACCGGCTTACCGGGTTCTACCGGGCCTGTGAGGCTCTGGGCATCCGCATTGACGACACACTGGTGCGGGGAAGCCGGTATCACGATGCGGAAACCTGCGAAAAGGTGACCCGGGAGCTGCTCAGCGGCCCAGACCGCCCCACCTGCATTTTCTTCCCCGATGACTACTCCTATGTGGGCGGCCTGAACGCCATCCGGGAAAAGGGTCTGCGGATTCCCCAGGACATTTCCGTTATGGGCTATGACGGGGTTCAGCTGGCCGACATCGTATCCCCCAGGCTGACCACCTACTGTCAGGATACCCGGGCCATGGGAAAGGCCGCCGCCAGAGGCGTCATCGACCTCATTGAACGGCCCCGCACCACGCTGACCGACCGGATTGTGGTCCCCGGCCACATTCGAATTCGGGATTCCGTTGCCAAACTGAAATAACCTCCACCGGTTTCTGCCGGATTTCCATGCCTCCATATTGTTTTGCTTTGCCGCCGGAAGGATTTGTGCCCCTTTCGGCGGCAAAACTTTTTTGTTTTCCCTATTGACAAACCTGTATCTACTGTATATACTCAGCATATACAGAGGTGATTCCATGAATATATTGATTGACAACAAAAGCGGCGCGCCCATCTATGACCAGATCTACACCCAGATCAAGCAGCAAATCATCAGCGGCGCGCTGGCGGAGAACCAGATGCTCCCCTCCATCCGGGGGCTTGCCAAGGACCTGCGCATCAGCTTCATCACCACCAAGCGGGCTTACGAGGAGCTGGAAAAAGAGGGCTTTCTCTACACCATCCCGGCAAAGGGCTGTTATGTGGCCCCCCGGAATATGGAACTGCTGCGGGAAGAACATCTGAAAAAAATCGAATGGCATCTGGACGAAGCCCTGCGCCTGGCCGCCGAAAGCGGCCTCAGCGGGGAAGACGTACTGGAAATGGTTCGCTTTGCATTGGAGGAACAAGCATGAACGCACTGGAAATCAAAGATTTGACCAAACACTATCCGGATTTTTCTCTGGATCACCTGTCCCTGACCCTGCCCGGCGGCTGCGTTCTGGGACTGATCGGAGAAAACGGCGCCGGAAAAACCACCACCATCCGTCTGATTCTGGACATGATCCATCGGGACGGAGGCAGCATCACCATCCTGGGCAAAGACAACCGGGAGAATCTCCCACTTACCAAGCAGGACATTGGCGTGGTATTTGACGAGGTGGGCCTTCCCGGCTGCCTCAACGCCCGGCAGGTGGGAAAAATCATGGCCCTTACCTACAAAAACTGGGACAGCCGGAGCTATCAGGAATGCCTGAAAAAGTTTTCCCTGCCGGAAAAGAAACGCTTTCAGGATTACTCCCGGGGCATGAAAATGAAGCTGGGGCTGGCCGTGGCCCTGAGCCACAAGGCAAAGCTGCTGCTGCTGGACGAGGCCACCTCCGGCCTGGACCCGGTGGCCCGGGACCAGGTGGTGGACATTCTGCTGGACTTCGCCCGTCAGGAGGACAACGCCGTGCTCATGTCCTCCCACATTGTCAGCGATCTGGAAAAGCTCTGCGACTATGTGGTCTTCCTCCACAAGGGTAAAATCATGCTCTATGAAGAAAAGGACTATCTTCTGGGGGAATACGGCATGGTCCACTGCACAATGGAGCAGCTGGACGCCATTCCCCGGGAAGCCATCCTTCACAAGAAGGTAACCCCCTACTCTGCCGAGGCCCTGGTAAAGCGCTCCGCGGTGCAGCCCGGCACCCATGTGAGCCCCATCAGCATGGAAGATCTGTTTATTTATATGAGTAAGGAGGCAGAATAAATGAAAGCCCTGATATTAAAGGACCTCTATCAGCTCAAAGCCTATTGCAAAAGCCTTTTGCTGCTGGTGTGCGTTTTTACCCTGGTCATTCCCTTTTCTGATGGGAATCTCTTCTTCTGCATCTATCCCGTCATGATGATCAGCATGCTGCCCATGACGCTGCTTTCCTATGACGAGCGAACCAAGTGGAACTGCTACTGCGCCGCCCTGCCCTTCCGCCGCAGCCAGATCGTCACCGCCAAATACCTGCTGTGCCTGCTGCTGACCCTGCCAATGGCTCTGCTGGTTCTGGGCTTGTCCGCCATCCGCATTGCCGTTTCCGGCTCCGGGCAGTGGAGCGCCCTTGCGGTGCTGGCCGTGAGCCTGCTGGTGATGAGCACCCTGTCCTCCAGCCTCAGCATGCCCTTCCTCTTTCGGTTCGGCGTGGAAAAGGGCCGGCTGCTGTACATCATCATCGTGTGCATCGCCTGCTCCTCCAGCTTTGTGGTTCAGGACCTGACCACGTCGGTTGTTCTGCCGGTGCCTGTCCTGCCGGTGATGGTGCTTCTGTGCGCCGGAATTTTTGTCCTCAGCTGGCGGCTGTCCATCGCCATGTTCGAAAGAATGGAAATCCGCTAAAGCCCGGCATTTGAAAGGTCCCGCCTTCTTCGCTCATCGAAGGCGGGACCTTTTTCCGTCTCCGCGAAATCCTCTTCAAACAGATTGTACAGCCTGCCGCGCGCATAATTTGTTCGCCATAGACGAAGAAATTCCATATATTATGGAGCAATTGCCACTGGCAATTGCTCCATCAGATTCGCTGCGCGACGCACCGCACTTGCAGCCTGAGTTGTATTTTCTGCCAGGTACAGGAGGTGAATTGCCCCGAAGGGGCAAGAGACGCCACCCTGGGGTGCACCCCGGCACTGGATTTTATTTGCTGCTGACGCAGCAAACTCTGCGAGGCTTTTTGAGAGACTGTGCCCCCTCCTTCGCAAAGGAGGGGGCACAGTCTATGTTTCCAGGAGAAATACCCGGAGGCAGTTGGGTCTGGAAAAGTCCTTTTTCCCAAGGCCGGTGCCCTGTCTGATTAGCCGCCCCCGGGGGCAGTCCCCGTAACGGGAAACAAACCTGCCCACCAGAGCTGCGCCGGTGGGGGTGCACAGCTCCCCCTCCACATCCCCCTTCTCCCCGGGGATGCCCTGAAGCAGCAGCGCCGTTGCCGGGGCAGGCACATCCAGAAGGCCGTGGGCGCAATGGACCTGTCCGTAGCCCGTATGGACCGGGGAGGCAAGGATGGCATCCGCCCCCAGCTGTTCCAGCAGGAAGCATACGGCGCTCACATCCGCCACCGCGTCCAGGGCTCCCACCTCGTGAAAGTGGACCTGGGCAACGGGCCGGCCGTGGACCTCTGCTTCCGCCCGGGCAATGCGCTCATAGACGGCTTTGGCCTGCTCCTTTACGGCAGCGGAAGCCCGGAGGTGATCCAGAATCCCCTGGATGTCCGTCAGGGTGCTGTGGTGGTGATGGTGGTGGTGTCCGTCCTCCTCTTCCCCCTGAACAGTGACCCGCATATAGGTGCCGGAAACGCCCTTTCTCTCCTGCTTTTCGGCGTCAAACCGCACCCCGGGGATGCCCAGTTCATTCAGCCTGCCCAGGGTTTCTTCCGGATTTTCGGTGAGTTCCAGCAGGGCCGCCGTGAGCATATCCCCCGCGGCGCCCATGGATAAATCAAAATACAGTGTTTTCATACAGGCTCATAAAAGGTGTCGGGCCGGTTCCGGTCAAAGACCTCATTGCAGGTCATCACCGTAACCAGATTCTCAGTGTCACTGAGGTTGATGATGTTGTGGGTCCAGCCGGGGATCATGTGGACAGCCTCGATTTTGTCGCCGCTGACCTCGAATTCCACCGTCTCCCCCGTGTTGATGTTCCGCTCCTGAATCAGGCCGTGGCCCTGGACCACAATGAACAGCTCCCACTTGGAGTTGTGCCAGTGCTGGCCCTTGGTGATGCCGGGCCGGGAAATGTTGATGCTGACCTGACCGCAGTCCCGGGTGTGGAGCAGCTCCGTAAAGCTGCCCCGGTCATCCACGTTCATGCGCAGGGGATATTTGAATTTCTCCGCGGGCAGATAGGTCAGATACAGGGAGTACAGCTTCTTGGCGAAGGAGCCCTGGGGCATTTCCGGCATCATCAGGGTCTCCGGTTGGGCCTTGAACCGCTGCAAAAGCGCCACGATCTCGCCCAGGGTGACCTTGTGGGTCACGGGCACGCAGCAAAACCGGCCCTCGGGATCCGGCACCGTGTCCACGCCGTCGAACTCGCAGTGTACCTCCTTCCCTTCCAGCAGGTCGAACATCCCCTCCACCAGATCATCGATGTAGAGCAGCTCCAGCTCCGTGTTGGGATCGTTGACGGTAAAGGGCTCGTCGTTGGCCACGGCCCAGCAGAAGGTGGAAACGGCGGAGTTATACTTTGGGCGGCTGTGGCCCATCAGGTTGGGAAACCGGTATACGGCCACCTTTGCCCCGGTCTGCCTGGCATACGCAAAAAACAGGTCCTCCCCCGCCTTTTTGCTGCGGCCATACTCCGAGTTGCCGAACCGGCCCGCCAGGGTGGCCTGAATGGAGGACGACAGCATAATGGGGGCTCTGTTTTCGTACTTTTGGAGGGTTTCCAGCAGGGTGGAAGCAAAGCCAAAGTTGCCCTTCATAAAGTCCTCCGGGTTTTCCGGCCGGTTGACCCCCGCCAAGTTGAAGACAAAGTCCGCTTTGCGGCAGTATTCCTCCAGCTCCTCCCGGGTGGAAGACACCTCGTATTCGTAGATCTCCTCAACAGAAAGGTTGGGGCGGGTTTTGTTCTTTCCGTCCCGGATGTTTTTCAGGTTGTTTACCAGGGCGGTTCCCACCATACCCCCGGCACCGGTAACCAGTATATTCACGGCTCAGTTCTCCTTCCGCCAGACCATCTTGTTGACCACGCCAACATAGCTCTGGATGATCTTGACCACCTTATCGGATACGTTTTCATCCACATAATCGGGCACCGGCAGGCCCCAGTGACCGTCCCGGACCATTTCCACCGCCACATCCACTGCCTGAAGCAGCCCCTTTTCCTCAATGCCGGAGAGAATGAAGCCCGCCTTGTCCAGACTTTCGGGCCGCTCGGTGGAGGTGCGGATGCACACCGCCGGGAAGGGGTGGCCCACGGAGGTAAAGAAGCTACTCTCCTCCGGCAGAGTTCCGGAATCGGAGACCACGCAGAAGGCGTTCATTTGCAGGCAATTGTAGTCGTGAAAGCCCAGGGGCTCATGGGCAATCACCCGTCTGTCCAGCCGGAAGCCGGTGGCCTCCAGCCGCTTTCTGGACCGGGGATGACAGGAGTAGAGAATGGGCAGATCGTATTTCTCCGCCATCTTATTCACCGCATTGAACAGGGAACGGAAATTCTTTTCCGTATCGATGTTTTCCTCCCGGTGGGCGGAAAGGAGGATGTATCTGCCCTTCTCAAGCCCCAGCCGGGCATGGATGTCCGACGCCTGGATTTTGGGCAGATTCCGGTGGAGCACCTCCGCCATGGGGGAGCCGGTCACATAGGTCCGCTCTTTGGGGAGGCCCGTATCGGCCAGATACCGGCGGGCATGCTCGGAATAGGCCATGTTCACATCGGAGATGATGTCCACAATCCGGCGGTTGGTCTCCTCCGGCAGGCACTCGTCCTTACAGCGGTTGCCGGCCTCCATGTGAAAAATGGGGATGTGCAGCCGCTTGGCGCCGATGACGGAAAGGCAGCTGTTGGTATCGCCCAGCACCAGCACCGCGTCGGGCCTGATTGCCGCCATGAGCTGGTAGCTTCTGGCAATGATGTTGCCCATGGTCTCACCCAGGTCCGCGCCCACCGCGTCCAGATAGACCTCCGGGTCCTGAAGACACAGGTCGCGGAAGAAAACGCCGTTCAGATTGTAGTCGTAGTTCTGCCCCGTATGGGCCAGGATCACATCAAAATACTGCCGGGTTTTATTGATCACCGCCGACAGACGGATGATTTCCGGCCGGGTACCCACAATGATCAGCAGCTTCAGCCGCCCGTTTTCTTTCCAATGCACATCCTTAAAATCCATCATTACCACTGTCCCCTCATTCTATGATTCTAGGGGTATTATACCAGCTTTCGGCGCAATTGCAACCAAAAAGCCAATTTAGGCCCCATACCTGAGACAAAAAACGGAAAACCCGACAACTGAAACAGTTGTCGGGTTTTTCATGGTGACCCGTACGGGAATCGAACCCATGTTACCGCCGTGAAAGGGCGGTGTCTTAACCGCTTGACCAACGGGCCTGGTAGCGGCAATCTGATTCGAACAGATGACATACCGGGTATGAACCGGCTACTCTACC
>JAXEMQ010000170.1:0-5858 GCA_034099845.1 Faecousia sp. | reverse complement strand
TTCCAGAAACTGAATAAACTCTCTTTTGTAGCTTTCCATAATGAATACTCCTCAATTGTACTTATCTGCTTGACTCAGCTGCCTGGTAAATGGGAATTTGGCGGGGTGTTTGCGCCGCTTATCGCTTGCCTCTCCCTATGGGAGAGGTGCCCCCGAAGGGGGCGGAGAGGGCCCTCTCAGTCACGGCTAACGCCGTGCCAGCTCCCCCCAAAGGAGGGGAAGCCAAGACCTCAACAACTCCCAATTCGCAGAAGCTTCACTGGTCGAGGGGCCCAGGGGCGGCTGTACCTTGTGCCCAACGTCCGTAACGCACTTGCTGCGGGCCTTGCCCGCAAATTCCTATTTTACGACCTCCACGAACGCCCAGCCCAGCGCCCTGAGCCGGGGGATGATGGCTTCCTCTATTTCCTCGCCGCACATAATGATGGGCACTGCCGGGGGGCAGCTGACGGATAGATTGGCCAGAATCCTTCCGGCGCTTTCCCCCACCGGGATCCGTTCCCTCTCTCCGAACACCGCCTGCCGGGGACTGCATGCCGCCTTCGGCTCCACCCGCTGCGGCGCTTCATCCGGCAGCGCTTCCCGGCGGGGAATATCACAAAGGGCCTTCCCCAGCTTCTCCAGCTCCCAGGGGTCATTTTCCGGAGTGAACATGAAAACAATGTGTCCTTCATCCCGGAATTCACAGATCAGATTCTTCTTCCCCAGAATTTCCGCGATTTCCGTTCCGGTATAGCCCCAGGGTCTTGTCATCCAGGTGAGCTTCAGCGGTTCCTCTCCGCCAAGGGTCAGCCCCCTTTCCAGAAGCCGGCCCTTCAGCGCCGCCACCCAGGGGGCAAAGGTTCTCAGCCGTTGGGGCAGCCCCTCCAGATAGGGGTTTGCCCGGTCCAGAGACTGCATAATGAGGTAAGAGGGGCTGGTGGAGCCGAACAACGCCATGGCATCCTTTACTTTTCCCCTCATTCCCTCCTCCCGGAAATGGAGATAGGCGCCTCCCGTCAGCACCGGGAGGGTTTTGTGGGCGGAATCGCAGCACAGGTCCGCACCCAGATCCATGGGGTGCCTGCTTTCCGGCAGGAATTTCAGGTATGCTCCGTGGGCGTTGTCCACCAGGAGCCTGACGCCGTATTTCCCGCAGACCCGGGATATTCCCCGGATGTCCGCTATGTTTCCCAGATAGTCCGGGCTGGTCAGATACACGGCAAAGGGCTTTTCCCGTTCTTCCAGAATGGCCCGCTCCACCTGCTCCGGTGTTACCGGACAGCTCAGATAGTCTTCCCCTGCCCAGAGCCATCGGATGGGAAAGTCCAGCAGAATGGCCGCCGACAGAAAGGTCTTGTGGGCATTCCTGCCCGCCAGCACCCGTCCCTTTCTTCCCGCG
The DNA here is from genome assembly GCA_034099845.1 of Faecousia sp. GTDB lineage: Bacteria > Bacillota > Clostridia > Oscillospirales > Oscillospiraceae > Faecousia. Next base: position 4,477 of record JAXEMQ010000170.1, on the reverse strand, counting down.
GCGGTATAGGCCAGGGCCAGCATCGCCCGGACGCAGAGGCTTGACCCCTCCGTGGAATACACCGTGGGCCAGCCAAACAGCTTTGAGGCGTTGGCTTCGCTTTCCGCGATGATGCCTGCCGGGTGGTACAGATCGTCGGCGCCCTCAATTTCCGTCAGGTCCCGGTCCTCGCAGCCCAGAAATGCCTTTCCCTTGTGGCCCGGCATATGGAACCGGGCAGGGTTCCGCTCCGCGTAGTCCCGGGCAAAGTCCCAGATCGGTGTGGAAATCATTGGGAATCACCCAGTTTTTCCGCCACCTGCACCATGATGGCGCATTCCATCCGCTTGCGGAACAGCTTGCAGCCGTAGTCATACACGCCCTTTACGCTGCCCGTGGCATGGTAGGCATTGGCCGCGCAGCCGCCGGAGCAGTAGAGCCGGGCCCAGCAATCCCGGCAGTCCGGCCGGGCGTAGACATTGCAGGAGGCGAATTCCTGCTGAATTCCCGTGTTGGTCACCCCGTCCCAGATGTTGCCCAGCTTAAACTTTTCCTCGCCCACAAACTGGTGGCAGGGATACAGGTCTCCCCAGGGCGTCACGGCCATGTACTCGGTTCCGCTGCCGCAGCCGGAGATGCGCTTGTAAATACAGGGGCCGCCGGTCAGGTCGATCATGTAGTGATAGAAGGTAAAGGGGCGGCCCTCTCTGTAGCGCTCCAGCTGGAGGCTCGCCAGCTCCTCATACTGCTGCAAAAGGATGGGCAGATCCTCCTCGGTAAGGCCCGAGGGGTCCACCGGCGCCGTGACCACAGGCTCCATGCTGAGTTCCGTAAAGCCCAGATCCAGCATGGTCCGGATGTCGGTGACGAAATCCGGGTTGGCATGGGTAAAAGTGCCCCGCATATAGTAGTCCTTCCCGCCCCGCTGGCGCACCAGCTCCTGGAATTTGGGCACAATCCGGTCGAAGCTGCCCTTTCCCGCGTAGTCCACCCGGAACCGGTCGTGGATCTCCTTCCGGCCGTCCAGGGACAGCACCACGTTGCTGCACTCACGGTTGGCAAAGTCGATCACATCCTGATCGATGAGCATTCCGTTGGTGGTCAGGGTGAAACGGAAGTTCTTGCCCGCCTCCTTCTCAATGGACCGGGCATAGGCAACCAATTGCTTTACCACATCAAAGTTCATCAGGGGCTCGCCGCCGAAGAAGTCCACCTCCAGGTTTTTCCGGTTGCCGGAATGGGCAACCAGGAAATCCAGAGCCTGCTTGCCCACCTCAAAGGACATCAGCGCCCGGTCTCCGTGGTACTTGCCCTGAGAGGCGAAGCAGTAGGAGCAGTTCAGGTTGCAGGTGTGGGCGATGTGCAGGCACAGGGCCTTCACCACTCCGGAGGTCCGGGCCTTCAGCTCTCCGGCCATGGGCGCAAAGGTGTCAGGAGCAAAGAGCTTCCCCGCGTCCTTCAGGGCGGTGATGTCCTCGTAGCACGCCTCCAATTCTTCCCTGTCAAGCTCCGGGTATTTCTCCGCCACCTGGGCGATGGCCGCTTCCCGGGGCGTGTTTTCGTAGAGGCCAATCAGGTCGTAAGCCGCCTCATCCACCACATGGACGGATCCGGAGCACACATCCAGCACAATGTTGTAGCCGTTTAGTTTGTAGGAATGGATCATAAGAGTCTCCTTACATTGGAAGAAATCTGAAAAAGAAATGGGCATTTATTTCAATTGACAATTGACAATGAAGGAATCCCCCGCAGGGATGATGAAAAAATGTTTTCATCTACATGGAATACATCGAAAACCCGATATTTTTTGCAAAACAGAATCAAATTCATCCCGAAGGGATACTACAATTGTCACCTTTCAATTGTCAATTGTCAATTCGATATATCCCAATTTGCCGTTTTCTTTATAAAGCGAAACACCGCAAGAAAAATGCCGCCCAAACAGGCGGCATTTCTTCAAAAATAACTTACTTATTCTTGTTCTCGCACTTCTGGTTGGCGATGCCGCTGCTGGTCTTGCAGGCAGACTGGCAGGAGGTCTGGCACTCGCCGCAGCCGCCGTTCTTGGCGCTCTGGCACAGATTGCGGGTCTCGATGGTCTGAATATGCTTCATGGGAAGATTCCTCCTAGTTTTGTTTCTTTATTCTTAGAGTTTACCATGTGCGCGGAGAAATGTCAATCGAAAAATGGAACGAAACACGCCCTAACTTCTAAACTATACCACGTTTTCTCCTTTTCGCCCATTGGCAAAAGTACAGAAAAGCGGAAAAAATCTTTGTTCTCTCTGCCATCTTGCGTGATACGGGTGCCCATGCTATTATATAGACACAAAGAGGTGATACCAATGATCTAGGAAGCACCACTTAACAGAAACGGAGGTAACCACAGATGTTAGATAATAAGAGTGAAGAGAAATGACCCCTGACCGAAGGACAAAGACGGTCAGGGGTCATTTCTTTATTCTTGATCAAACATTCTGCGCCACTTGCCCCGAAAATACCGGTGCAGGCATACCGCCGCCGTGGTGCCCCAGGTAAAGCCCGTGGTAATCCAGATGCCCCAGAAGCCAATCGCCGGAATCCGGGTGAGCACATTGGAATAGATGACCCGGCAGGCCACTTCCGTCAGGCCGTTGATCATAGCGAAGGAGGAATCCCCGGCACCGTTGAGGATGGATCTGGGGATGTAGATCATGCCCAGAGCGAAATAGAACAGGCAGTTGATCCGCATACCCCTGGCACCGATGGCAATGACCTGGGGGGCCTTGACGAACACCCCCACAATCTGATTGCCGAAGAGATATACAATGGGCAGCAGCGTCAGGCTGAAACCCAGTGCCATCCACGCCGCCGCCTGAAAGCCCTGTTTTACCCGGTCCAGCTTCTGGGCGCCCACATTCTGGCCGGAAAAGCTGGTCAGGGCGGTGCCCACGGAATTGTAGGGCTGCTGAACAATCTGCTCCACCCGGTCCACCACTGTGTAGGCAGCCATCACCGTTTCCCCGAAACCGTTGACGACCCCCTGCAGCACCATGGTGGAGACAGAAATAATGGAGGATTGAGCCGCCACGGGGATGCCCAGATTCAGGGCCCGTAGAATGGTTTTTCCTTCCGGCCGCAGCTCCTGCTTGTTCAGCCGGAAGCAAGGGACCTTTTTCAGGGCGTAAATGAGGCTGATCACAAAGGAGATCATCTGGGAAATCAGCGTCGCCAGGCCCACACCCAGGACCCCCATTCCGAACCCCACCACAAACAGCAGATCCAGCACCACATTTACCATGCTGGCAATGATCAGGAAATACAGACTGGTTTTGGAATCACCCATGGCCCGCAGGATGGCCGCGATGCCGTTGTACAGGGCCACCGCCACTGTACCCAGGCAGATCAGGCGCAGATAGGTGACCGCGTCCGGCAAAATGGTGTCCGGCGCCCGCAGGAGCCGCAGAAGGTTGGGCGCCAACGCATAGAACAGCACGCTGACGATCAGCCCTGCCCCGGAGAGAATATAGACGCCATTGGCAATGATTTTCCGGATTTCTTTGTGATTTCTGGCGCCGAAGGCCTGGGCGGCCATCACCCCCAAACCAACGGAAAGGCCGGAAGAAAGGGAAAAAATCAGATAGCCCAGGCTCCCGCAGGTGCCCACCGCCGCCAGAGCGTTGGCACCCACGAAGTTGCCCACCACCAGGGAATCCACCAGATTATAAAACTGCTGAAAGAGATTGCCGATCAGCAAAGGGATTGTAAATGAAATCACATGACGAAATGCGCTGCCCTGGGTCATATCCACGCAGCGTTCCTTTTTCTCCAATTCGATTCCTCCGTTCTAACGTTACCGGATGAAATTATAGCGGGGTGTATGCCAAAATGCAATCTTGAAAAATAGGAAATTTCCACAATTTCAAACCATATTTATTGTGCAGTTTTTTCGTCCTTTCCGTGGTATACTGAAGCAAATCTACATAAAGGAGCATTGCCATGCCGGAATTTGAACTTGTCCACGAAATACAGAATCTCTGCCGCAACAATCAGATGCGGGATGTGTTCTTTGAGGAAGTCACCTGTGAGGATCCGGAAAGCTATGTCCGCGGTCTCCTCAAGGGAAAGGACATCCAGCTCTCCGTCAATGTTACCGGCCCCGATTCCGTCACCATCCACACCTCCGCCGACGGCATGATGGAAAAATTTGTCTTTACAAAGCTGTAACGGCGCTCAATCCGGCTGTATCCGCCTGGATATGGCCGGAAAAAATCCGAACCCGTTCCGTCGGGTTCGGATTTGTTGTTTTCTCCGGCCTTCGGGGGGTGCGAACAGGCTATTTATCCAGCCCCTCCAACTTCTGCTCATAATCGTGGATTTTCTGTTCCATTTTTCCCGCCTCTTCGGAAGCCTGCGGATAGGCCTCCCGCATTTCCTGATACCCGCGCCGGGCCCTTTCAAAATCCGCCTCCACCTGGCTCCAGGCCCTACAGCCGCACATTGTCAGGAAAACCGTGAT
>JAXEMQ010000168.1:0-2226 GCA_034099845.1 Faecousia sp. | reverse complement strand
CCAGAGCACCTTCTATGAGATCGTCAACACCCGCCTCATGGGCCGGAAGAGCACCATCATCAGCACGAACCTGTCTGTGGAGGACCTGAGCCGCCGGTATTACCAGCAGGTGGCCTCCCGCATTGAGGGGGAGTATCAGATTCTGCTGTTCTTCGGCCAGGACATCCGGAAGCTGAAAAAGGAGCGGCAGTAAATGAAGCAAGGGCGCCGGGAATGTTCCCGGCGCCCTCAGGCTGTCGAAAAAGTCGAGCATAGCTGGGCTTTTTCGCATTTATATGGTAAAATAAGCATGGGTGATGAAAGATGCTTGAACGAGGGAAGCTGGATCGTGGAATCGTAGAAATCGTGGATACAGAAAGTTTGGTGCCGAAAGATCATCTGCTGCGGAAAATAGATGCGGCGGTAGATTTTAACCGACTCTACGAAATGGTGGAACTGCTGTACAGCGAAGATAACGGACGGCCCAGCGTGGACCCAGTGGTACTGTTCAAGATGGTTCTGATCCAGCATCTGTACGGACTGCCATCCCTGCGGAGAACAGCGGACGAAGTTGGCTTGAATGTGGCATACCGCTGGTTCCTGGGATATACGCTGCAGGAGGAAACGCCGCATTTTTCCACAGTGAGTTATAATTTCCGTCATCGGTTTACAGAGGATACAGTGAACGAGATCTTTGGCTGGATACTGGAAGAAGTAGCGGAAGCAGGATATCTGTCCCCGAAAGCAGTGTTCATAGACGGCACCCATATCAAGGCAAATGGCAATACGAAGAAGCAGATAAAAGAGCAGGTGCCTGTGGCGTCCAAGCACTATGCGAAGGAGCTGATGGCGGAGGTCAATGCGGACAGAGAAGCTCACGGCAAGAAGCCGTTTGACGATGATGACGATGAGCCGCCGACAGCACCTAAGAAGCGAAAAGACAACACTTCCAAGAAGAAACTGGCCCGCAGGAAGAAAGAGAAGACCCGCACTGTGACAAAGAGCAGAACCGACCCGGACAGCGGCCTGTTCGTAAAGGGAGACCACAAGCGGCAGTTCGCTTACGAAGCCCATACTGCCTGCGACAGCCATGGTTTTGTACTGGAAACAGTAGTGACTCCCGGCAATGTTCATGACAGTGTAGCCTTTGACGAGGTATACGACAAGGTAACGAAGGCATTCCCTGAAGCAGAGACCATTGTTGCAGATTCCGCTTACAAGACTCCGCATATTTGCAAGAAAGTATTTGGTGATGGCAGAGTTCTCTCCACAGCTTATAAGCGTCCTCAAACGATGAAGGGCGGACACGAGTGGTGGAAATACGTCTATGATGAATTCTACGATTGCATCATTTGCCCCGAATACCAGATACTGAAATACAGTACCACGAACCGGGATGGATACCGGGAATACAAGAGTGATCCAATTATCTGCGCAGAATGTCCAACCAGAGAACTTTGTACCCGCTCCAAAGACTGCGTAAAGATGGTGCAGCGGCATATCTGGAAGGACTATGAGGATCTGGCGGACGACGCCCGATATGTACCCGAGTACCAGACGCTTTATAAGCGCCGCAAAGAAACGATTGAACGAGTCTTTGCAGATGCAAAAGAAAAACACGCGATGCGTTATACACAGTACAGAGGCTTGGCCCAAGTAACAAAATGGGTGAAGCTTAAATTTGCTGCCATGAACCTCAAAAAAATGGCAAGGTGGAAATGGAATGACTCTGCCCATTTCCTATTTTCGATTCTATTTTCCCGAATATGTGCTGAAAACCCGGTTGCCGCCTAATTGCACAACCGGGTTTCTCGACAGCCTGAGAGGAGAAACCGAACCTTCGGTTTCTCCTCTTTTGCATTATGCTGCGTCATTCTGCTTCAGCGGCACGGCTTCAGGCGTTCTCGCCCAGCACGGCGTTCAGCGCATCCGCCAGGGCCATGAGCGGCTCCTCGCCGCAGCCTTCCTCCAGGGTCACGCCTGCGTCCTCGCACAGGTCCTTGGCCAGCTGGGGCATGGTCAGCAGATCCTCGGCCTGGGCGCTCACCTCGGGCCAGGTTTCCTGCGCGTTGGCCAGCGCCTGCTCATCCAGCCCGGCCTTCCAGTCGGCCAGCAGGGCGTTCAGCTCCTCCGGGGCGTTCTGGGGCTGGTTGGCGCCGACCCAGTTCATCAGGTTCACGGCGGCGGCCACGCACTTCAGGCTGCTGCCTGCGGTGCCGGGGCCCCAGCTGAGCAGCCCGTCCAGCG
>JAXEMQ010000167.1:0-2328 GCA_034099845.1 Faecousia sp. | reverse complement strand
TATCGGTAAAATAGGGAAGGCCGTAGTAGACGAATACCGCCTGCAGCACCATGGGGGTGCCCCGGAATACCTCGACGTACACCCGGACGATGATCCGGACGAGCCGCAGCAGAACACGCTTGGGCAGCGGATCCCGGTCGGTGCAGGGAATGGTGTTCAGAATGCCGCAGATAAAGCCAATGACGCAGCCGATGACCGTAGCAACCAGCGCCAGTATCAGCGTGTTGCGCATGCCGGTGAGGTAGGAGCCGCCGTATTTCGACCACAGCTTGACGATATCGGCACAAAGTTGGGTGATTTTCTCCATGGTGCTTTCTCCTTCTATAATGTGCCGCAAGGCAAGAGGGCAATGCCTCTCGCCTTGGCTGAAACTTCCTGTTTACTCGCTGAGGGGCTGAACAGAGATGGCGTAGGCCATCAGATCGTTAAAGTCGTCGGGGGTCATGGTGGACAGCACGGCGTCGATCTTATCCTTCAGCAGGGTGTTGCCCTTCATGACGGAAACGCCGATGTTGACGTTCTCGGCACGAACCTCGTCAGAGAACTGGAAGTCGCCGTCGGTGCCGGAGAAGTCCAGACTCTTCAGGTCGGGGTAGGCAGCCACAGCGCCCTGGGCGGTGGGCATATCGGTGCAGATGAAATCAACGGTGTCGGTTTCCAGCGCCATCAGCATGGCGGGAGCGGTTTCGGCAGCGGTCTGAATCTTAGCGTCCTCGATCTGAGGCAGGCACTGGTCATACCAGATGGTAGCGATCTGGGCGGTGCAGGTGCCGCCGGCCAGATCAGCGATGGAAGCGGCGTTCGCGAACTTGCCGTCGGCCTTGGTGACGCAGACGATGGTGGCGTAGAAGTAGGGGCCGGCGAAGTCCACCTGCTCGGAACGCTCGGCAGTCATGGACTGACCGGCGATAACGGCGTCAAAAGTGCCGGTCTGAACGCCGGGAACCAGAGAGTCCCAGTCGGACTGGATGACCTCCAGCTTCCAGCCGTTGGCCTCGGCAATCTTCTTGCCGATCATCACATCGTAGCCGTTGGCATAGGAGCCGGGAACGTTGGAAATGGGCACGGCGCCGTTGGAGTCGTCGTTCTGGGTCCAGTTGTAGGGCGCGTAAGCGCATTCCATGGCGATGGTCAGCACACCGTCCTCCACGCCGGTTTTGGGAGCCTTGGCGGAAGAACCGCAGGCGGCCAGGGACATAGCCAGCACCAGTGCCAGCATCAAACAAACCATTCTTTTCATTTTCTTTTCCCTCTTTCGTAATTTTTTGGGCTTTGCCCAAAGAAAAACCGGATCGCCTATGCAGGCGATCCAGGGTAAATGACGAAGTAAGATTGGCTCTTGCCGCGACCCTTTACGATAGCGCTCCACATAAACGTGACAGTCCGGCAGATCTTCTCTGACGGCCCAGCAGAACCGGTTCCTGCATCCCGATTCCGCTTCGGCGGTGTTCCCTTTTGCGTCCTTCGGCTGCAAGACCTTGAAGAACGGGACTGATGAATACCGCACCTCTACCATAAGCGATTCAGTTTGAGCATATGGTACTCCCGGGGAAGACAAATGTCAATAGGCTTTGGGAGAAAAAATGTCTTTTCTCCCAATTCTGTGAAAACCGGCTTGCAAAAAAACCGGAAGCTGTGATAGAATTGTGGAAAATGTCAGGAAAGGACACTGTATCTATGGATCACAAAGAGATTTCCACCATTGTGTTTGACATGGGTCAGGTGCTGATCCATTGGAACGCGCCCCAGATTCTCTCGGCCTACAGCCTTTCGGAGGAGGACGGGCGTCTGCTGGCCAGAGAGCTTTTCGGCAGCGTGGAGTGGGTACAGCTGGACCATGGGACCATTTCCCACCGGCAGGCGATCACCCAGGTATGCCGCCGTCTCCCCCAGAGGCTTTCCGGAGTGGTGGAGAGCATTGTTTCCTCCTGGTGGAACCGTCTGCTGGAGCCCATGGAGGGCATGGGGGCGCTGGTGCGGGAGCTGAAGGACCAGGGCTATGGCATCTATCTGCTCAGCAATGCCAGCGTGGATCTTCGGAGGTATTTCCACAGGATCCCCGGAAGCGCGTACTTTGACGGACTGATGGTTTCCGCCGAGGAAAAAAAGCTGAAGCCCCACTACGATATTTTCTACGCCCTCTATGAGCGGTTTGGTCTGACGCCGGAAGCTTGCGTTTTTATTGACGACAGCCCGGCCAATGTGGAAGCGGCGATGTGTACTGGTATGCACGCCATCCAGTTCCGGGGGGATGTGGGCAGACTGCGCCGGGAACTGGGAACCTTGGGCGTAGAGGTTGCGGAAGCAACGCAATCGGAACCGGAAATG
>JAXEMQ010000030.1:0-14858 GCA_034099845.1 Faecousia sp. | reverse complement strand
AGCGCTGGTCCCAGGCCGGGCTGGAAGATCCGGCCCTTGTCAAGGAGCTGGCAGAAATCGCCGGAGACGAGGAGCAAATCAAGGAACGCTTTGCCATTTCACTGAAGTTTGGTACTGCCGGTCTTCGGGGTGTTCTTGGCGCCGGCACCAACCGGATGAATATCTATGTGGTACGTCAGGCCACCCAGGGCCTGGCAAACTGGGTAAAAACCCAGGGCGGCAATCAGCTGGTCGCCATCTCTTACGACAGCCGGATCAATTCTGATGTATTTGCGAAGGAAGCCGCCTGTGTGCTGGCTGCCAACGGGATCCATGTGCGGATCTATGACGCTCTGATGCCTGTTCCCGCGCTGAGCTTTGCCACCCGCTATTATGGCGCAAACGCCGGTATTATGGTCACCGCATCCCACAACCCTGCCAAATACAACGGCTATAAGGCCTACGGCCCCGATGGCTGCCAGATGACCGACGATGCAGCCGCCGTTGTCTATGCCGAAATCCAGAAAACGGATGTGCTGACCGGCGCAAAACGGGTCAGCTTTGAAGAGGGCCTCTCTTCCGGGCTGATTCAGTACGTAGAGGACAGCTGCAAAGAGGCCCTGTATGACGCCATCAAGGCCCGTTCCGTCCGCCCCGGTCTGTGCAAAACCGCCGGTCTGAAGCTGGTCTACTCTCCCCTGAACGGTTCCGGTCTGGTTCCTGTCACCCGGATTCTGAACGATATCGGCATTACGGATATCACCATCGTGCCCGAGCAGAAGGATCCCGACGGCAACTTCCCCACCTGTCCCTATCCCAACCCCGAAATCTTTGAAGCACTGCGGCTGGGCCTGGAGCTGGCCAAAGAGAGCGGTGCGGACCTGATGCTGGCTACCGACCCGGATGCCGACCGGGTAGGCATCGCCATCCGGTGCCCTGACGGAAGCTATGAGCTGGTCTCCGGCAACGAGGTGGGCGTTCTCCTGCTGGACTACATCTGCCAGGGCCGGAAGGAAACCGGCACCATGCCTGACCGCCCCGTGGCAGTCAAGTCCATAGTATCCACGCCCCTGGCCGACGCGGTGGCTGCCAGCTACGGCGTAGAGATGCGCAATGTGCTGACAGGCTTCAAGTGGATCGGTGACCAGATTGCGCGTCTGGAAGCAGCCGGTGAGGTTGACCGGTTTATCTTCGGCTTTGAGGAAAGCTACGGTTATCTGGCTGGTCCCTACGTCCGGGACAAGGATGCCGTCATCGGCTCCATGCTGATCTGTGAAATGGCCGCTTACTACCGCTCCATCGGTTCCTCCATCAAAGAGCGTCTGGAAGAGATTTACGCCAAGTTCGGCCGCTATCTCAACAAGGTGGATTCCTTTGAATTCCCCGGCCTGTCCGGCATGGACAAAATGGCCTCCATTATGGAGAACCTGCGCAAGAATCCTCCCGCTGAGATCGGCGGCTATCCGGTAGTCAAGGTCACTGACTACGAGAAGAGCTCCGAAACCGGCCTGCCCGCTGCCAATGTGCTGATCTACTCCCTGGAAGGCGGCGCAACCGTGGTTGTGCGTCCCTCCGGCACGGAGCCGAAGATCAAGACCTACTTTACCACCCTTGGCAAGGACCTGGCCCAGGCACAGGCTCAGAAGGATCAGCTTGCGGAAGCGCTGAAGCCCATTCTGGCATAAAATACTTTGCCCCGGATTCGGTTGAATCCGGGGCGTTTTTTCTGTTTCAGGGCCGTTCCTCCCCCGTCAGCAGCTCCACTGCCGCCTGAAGCTGAACATCCTGGTCCTGCGCCAGAATTCCATAATAGAGTGCTTCGTAATCCGCGTCATCCATGGCAACTTCCACATCCGGAATCAGTCCGATGCCTTCCAGATTCTCTCCCTTGGAGGTAAAATACCGTCCAACGGAAAGGTCCACAGCGGAACCGTCTTTCAACCGGAACAGGTTCTGATAGTAGCCCTTGCCCACCGTTCTGCTGCCCACAATTCTTGCCGCGTCATACTCTCTGAGCACCGCCGCAAACAGTTCCGCGGCGGAATAAGAGTCTTCGTTAACCAGAACCACCATAGGCATATCCAGAAATTCTTCGTCGGATTCAAACGTCTCCGTTTTGCCTGCCTTGTCGGAGTTGCTGACCAGAATTCCCTCCGGCAGCAGATGATCCAGGATCTTCACAAGCTCGTCTTCATAGCCGCCGGAATTACAGCGTACGTCCAGAATCAGCTTCGTCGCCCCCTGGGCGATCAGGTCTTCGATCACCGCAAGGGTTTCCTCTGCGCTGCGGGCCACAAAGTTCTCAATCCGCACATAGCCAATGGTCCCGTTCAGGAGATTGCCCTTGGCAACCACAGTATTGATCCGGTTGCGGGTAACACTCAGCGTCAACGTCTCTTCCTGACGCTGCACAGTGATGGATACCTGGGTCCCCTCCTCCCCCTTTATGCGCGCGGAAATGTCCGTCAAACTGAGGCCCTCCACACTTTCGCCCTCCACCTCAATGATTACATCATCCTTCCGCATGCCGGCCTGATCGGCAGGCCCCTCCGAAATCACCGCCTGAACCCGGAACGAACCTGTTTCCCGGGCATCGGTCAGTGTGATGCCGATGCCCACATAGCTGTTCTCCATGGATTCCATAAGCCGGTCATATTCGCTGGCAGGAATGTAATAGCTCCAGCGGTCCCCCAGCGCGGCAACCATCGCATCGGCGGCCGCGTCTTCGATTTCCGTCAGGTCCACCTCATTGGGGAACAGATCCAGAATCAGATTTTCCAGTGTGATCAGCTTTGTGGAGGGAATCTGCCGCTGAATCAGAAAAATGGTCAGGCAGCAGGTAATCATTGCTGTCGCGATATAGGAAAAACCAATCAGTACTTTTTTCTTCATGGAAAACTCCTTAAAAAGGATGGGGCTGTAAGATGCCGCCGTGAAGCATAACACGGCTTTTTCCAACAGCCCCAATCCAATATCTTACAGGGAAACGTAGGCGCAGGGATTGACGTAGGCGCCGTTATAGGCAATGCCGAAATGCAGGTGGTAGCCGGTTGTAATGCCGGTGTTGCCCACATAGCCGATCAGCTGACCGGCAGACACCGCGCTACCCCCGCCAACCACATAATTGGTCATGTGCATGTAAATCGACGAGAAGCCGTCACCATGGTTGATGGTAACATAATATCCGGCGGAGCTGGAATATGTGGCTATGGTGACCACGCCGGCCCGGGAGGCATAGATGGGCGTTCCCTGAGGTGCTGCCAAATCCACGCCCTGGTGGTAGCTGGACGCACCGGTGGTGGGAGACTGACGCATTCCAAAGGGGCTGGACATATAGCGATAGCTGCAGGGCCGGAGCCAGTTGCCGCCGGAGCTGGGCGTACTGGTGCCGTTGTTTCCGCCGCTGTTGGAAGGCGCCGTAGTAGCAGGCGGAACGGTGGTATAGGTAGCCATATAAGCCAGCCATTCCTGGTGCTTGGCATTGTTATATTCCTTCTCCATGGAGGCAATCTGCTTCAGAAGATCCTGATCTTCCTCTTCCAGTCTATCCTTCAGGCTCTCGATTTCCTCGCCCTTGGCAACCAGCTCTTTGATGACCTCATCCGCTTCCGCCCGTTTGTCATCCAGCTCTGCCTGGGTCTCGTTCAGCTCCTGCTTGGTAGCCTCCAGGTCTGCCTTCTCCGTAGCCAGTTCGGACTGGGCAATCTCCACCGCTTTGGTGGCTTCATCCAGCTCCTTCAGCCGGCGGTTATCGGAAGCCGCAATCTCCTCCACCATATTCAGGCGGTCCAGCAGGTCAGAGAAATTGTTGGCTTTGAAGAGCACCTCCCAATAGGTCAGGTTCCCTTCCTCCTCCATGGTACGGATACGGGTCTTATACTCCTCGTTCAGCGTATCGTAATGCTCCTGAGCGTTGTCCAGTTCATCCTGCTTATCCGCAATCAACACACCGTAGGCGGTGATCTGCTCATTGATATTGACGATCTGCGCGTGAAGATTGCCGATTTCCTGATCAATCACATTTTTTCTGGTGACAATATTCTCAATTTCGTTTTCATTTTCGGCATACTGGGCCTTCAGATCCTTGATCTGCTTCTGTAGCTCGGTTTTCTGATCCTTCAGTCCGTTGATCTGCTTCCGAATTTCACTGGAAGAAGCGGCATACGCTCTGGTGGGAATCAGGCTGAAAATCAATGTAATCAGCATAATCGCCGCCATAATGCCTGCCAGAAGCTTCACCATTTTTTTGCGATTTTTCATATAGCCTCCTTTGTCCAATGTCAGCCGATATAGGCCATCGGATTCACATAGCTGCCGGCGTAGGAAACGCCAAAGTGCAGATGGGGGCCGGTGGAAACACCGGTGCTGCCCACATAACCGATCAGCTGTCCTGCCGTAACCTTTTGCCCGGCGGAAACAACATAGTTTGTCATATGCATATAGATACTGCCAAAACCGTCCCCATGGTCCAGGCTCACATAGTAGCCCGCGCCGCCGGCCTGATAGGCAGCTCTTGTAACCGTACCCGCACGGGTGGCATAGATGGGGGTACCTGTGGGACAGGCCAGATCAATGCCGTTGTGCATCAGCTGGTACTTGTAAACCGGGTGTACCCGCATTCCGAAGGGACTGGTGATGGTATAGCCGGATACGGGTGTGATCCAGGTAGCAGAGGACGGCGGATTCTTGCCCTGGGCCGCCAGCTTCGCCAGTTTTTCTTCATACTGGGCACTGGAAAGCTCTTTTTGCTTCTGGGCAATCTCCTTCATCAGCTGATCCTGCTTTGCCTCGGAATCATCCAGCAGAAGCTGGAATTCCTCCTCCTGCACCGCAAGGCTGCGAAGAAGCTCGTCGGATTCCGTCCGCTTGATCTCCAGCTCAGACTGGCTTTCCTCAAGCTGGATCTGGGCCAGACTCAACTGGGACAGCTCCTCCTGCATCTGATCTCTTGTTACGGAAACCTCCTGGGCAACCTTCTGAATTTCGTTGATCCGCTTCTGATCCGAAGCCGAAATCTCATTGATCATTTCCAGCCGGTCCAGAAAATCCGTAAAGCTGTTTGCCTCAAACAGGACCTGCCAATAGGAAATGGTTCCGGCTTCTTCCATGGCGCGGATGCGCTCTTTGTGCTTTTCATTCAGGGCATCCAGCCGGAGCTGGGCATCGTCCAGATCATCCTGACTGTCGGCAATCAACTGTCCGTAAGCAGTGATCTGCTGGTTGATCACCTGGATCTGCTCATGCAGCAGGCCGATCTCCTGATCTACCGCATCCTTACGGTTAACCAGATCCTGAATCTGGTTGGCCGTAGCGTTGTACTGCTGACGGATTCCGTCAATTTCCGCTTTGATTTCCGCATTTTTATCCTTTAACGCATTCAGTTCCTCTTTGATGGCAGAAGATGACTTTGCCATTCCCGGAACAGGAAGTATTGTCAGACACATACTCAGCGCCAAAAGCACGCCGCACAGGCGTTGTAACTTGGGTACGTTCATTTCTATCTCCGAATGACCGCACAGCCGCCTTCCCGGGAGAAGCGCTGCCGCCGGTTGAATCGCATTTGATTTTTACACATCCATGAATTTCCGGATGGAAGTCCAGCTGCCCACAATACCGACAAACAAGCCGGCAGCGCCAAAGACGATGAGCATGGGCACCAGCAGGTTCTCAAAGGGAACGAAGGTAAACAGCTTCAATGCGTCCACCTGAGAAATCTTCTGCACCAGGGCGTCATAGGCAACCCACTCCAGACCGAAAGCCAGAACGGCGCCGATCATACCCAGGGTAAAACCTTCCACTATGAAGGGCAGACGGATAAATCCGTTGGTGGCGCCCACCATTTTCATAATGAAAATCTCATCCCGGCGGTCATACATTGCCAGCTTAACGGTATTGGAGATAATCAGCAGAGAGATGACCAGCAGCACGGCGATCATGGCAATGGACACAATGTGCAGCACCTGCTGAATGGTGGTAAAGCCCTGAGCCAGCTCATAGGCGGCATTGGTTTTGGCAACGCCGGGGATCTGCTGCAGCTGGGCATCGGTCTGATCCATCAGGGTATTGTCTTCCAGGGTTACCTCATAACGGTGCCGCAGGTCGCTGGCCTGAACGCCATTAAAGGCGGAATCCCCGTTGTGATCCTTCACGAAGCTCTCCAACGCCTCTTCCCGGGAAATAAAGGTTGCCTGAAGCACATTGCTCAACGCGTTGATCTTGGTGCCGATGCTTCTTGCCTCGGCATCGGAAAGATCACTGTCGATGTACACCAGAATCTCACTGGTCTGGTTCAGCTCATTTACCATCACATCCAGGTTGTAGGCCAGGATGGAGAAGCTGCCCACGATGATCAGACAGGCCACCGTAACGCACACGGCGGCAAAGGACATGAATCCGTGAAGGAAAATGCCGCGGACACCTTCCTTCAGAAGGTAACCGATGTTGTTAATTTTCATTGCCGTAGTACCCCTCTCTGCCGTCGCTGACCACATAGCCTTCATCAATGGCGATGACGCGCTTCGCGAACAGCTCCACAAGGTTTTTTTCGTGGGTAACCACAAGAACCGTGGTTCCCAGATTGTTGATTTCCTGAAGCAGAGACATGATCTCAAAGGATCTGGCCGGGTCCAGGTTACCGGTAGGCTCGTCGGCGATGATGGTGGACGGGTTGTTTACCAGTGCACGGGCAATGGCCAGACGCTGCTGCTCACCACCGGACATTTCGCCTGGGTGACGGCTTGCCTTGTTTTCCAGACCCACCAGCTCCAGCACATAGGGAACACGCTCCCGGATTTCACTCTCCCGGGCGCCGATAACACGCATGGCAAAGGCCACGTTGTCATACACCGTCATATTGGGGATCAGCCGGAAATCCTGAAACACGACGCCGACGGTACGCCGAAGCATGGGAATCTCACGCTTACGGATCCGCTCCAGGAAAAAGGAGTTCACATGAACGGAACCGGAAGTGGGCTTCAGCTCACCGGTGATCAGTTTGATAATGGTAGACTTTCCGGAACCGGAAGGGCCCACAAGGAAGCAGAATTCGCCGTCATCAATCCGCATACTAACGCCATTGAGTGCCCGGTTGCCCTGCTCATAGCATTTTACGACATCTGTAAATTCAATCATTTGCATCTATCTCCAGTCGAAGTTTCGCAGGGAGCGGGCTGTTTCCAAGGGGATGACAGAAAAGCTCTCTGCGCGCAATGTATAGGAATTGTACCACAAATCGTCCAAAAAGTCAATCACTTACCTGTAATACAGGGATAATTACATATTTTTTAACAAATTATTCCTTTTTTCATCCCGTATTTTTCAGGGTCTTTACAGGTTTTTCATTCTGTCATTTCTGTTTCCCAGCCGCCCAGCCTCGCAGCACAGCAAAAATACCGGCGTCGGTTTAAAAACCAACGCCGGCACGAACAAACACATTATCTGGTCTCTCTGGAGGAGAGGTATTTTCTGACCATCAGCGCCACCTTGAATACAATGGCGTGGTCAAACTGCCGCAGATCCAGGCCTGTGAGCTTCTTGATTTTCTCCAGGCGGTAGACCAGTGTATTCCGATGAACAAACAGCTTCCGGGAAGTCTCGGAAACATTCAGATTGTTCTCAAAGAACTTGTTGATGGTAAAGAGCGTTTCCTGATCCAGGCAATCAATGGAGCTCTTCTTGAAGATTTCACTGAGGAAAATCTCGCAAAGAGTGGTGGGCAGCTGATAAATCAGACGGCCGATGCCCAGATTTTCATACCGCATGATGCTCTTTTCGGTATCGAACACCTTTCCGACCTCAATGGCGGTCTGGGCTTCCTTATAAGAATCCGCCAGCTCCCGCAGGTGCTCGGAAATGGTTCCGATACCAATGGAGGTTTTGATGCGGAGCTCATTTTTCAGCGTGTTCTCAATATTGACGGCAATCTTTTCCAGCTCCTCGCTGGGGGTATTCACCGTGATCTGCTTGACAACGGCAATATCCGTTTCATTGATGCTCAGGACAAAGTCCTGCATCTTATCCGGGAACATACCGGACAGGATGTCCACCGTTGCAACATCGCTGCGGCCAACCTGGCGGATGAGGAACACCGCCCGGGGCGCATCGGTGGCAAAGTGAAGCTCCTTGGCCCGGATATAAATATCGCCGGGCAGGATGTTGTCCATGATGATATTCTTTACAAAGGTGCCACGATCGTGCTTTTCTTCGTAGAAGACCTTGGCATCGTTCAGCGCAATATAGGCAACGGAGCAGAATGCCTTCGCGTTCTCATCGTCTCCGGAGCAGAATACGGCATATTCGAAGAAATTGGAGCTGCCAACAATTGCCTTAAAGCACTTACCGCCAAAGGTAATCACACCCTCCGCGCCGCCAAGACGCAGGGCGGCATCCGGCCAATGTTCTCCAAGCAGGGAAACATCCGTACAGGATACAACGCAACCCTCAGTGTCAATAACTCCGAACGTTCTGTCGGAAATATCTTTTAACTGAACGATCACACTCTGAAAAACACTGTTGGACATATTGCCGCTCCTCCTTAGAATGTTGCATAAATACGCATTCCACAAAATAGCACTGTCATTATACACAAGTTTTGCGCAGTTTGCAAGTACCTTTTGACATTTTATTGCAAATATCGGTCCGCTTTTTAGATATTCTTCCCATTATTCACAGACGCCATGAGAAAACCCGTGGATTTTTCGCGTCATTTTGCCGATATGGGAATTTTTTTGCCCTCATTTTGCGTTACAGAGCCAATAATTGCCGCATTTCTTCCTCTGTCAGGCATCGGCACTGGCCCCGCGCCACGCCTTCCAGGGTCAGTCCCCCCTCCCGGATCCGTTCCAGGTAGGTTACGGTCATATTTCTGGATGCCATCATCCGGCGTACCTGATGGTACTTTCCCTCGCAGACCGTTATTTCACTCTCCCCCTGCCCCAAGGGTGTCAGCCGGGCGCTGAGGCATCTGGTTCCGTCCCGCAGAGTCAGGCCCTGGGCAAAGGCATCCACATCCGCCTGATCTGCCTGGCCCTCATGCCGGGCATAGTAGACCTTCGGCACTTCCTTTTTGGGGGAAATCAGCCGGTGGAGCAGTTCCCCATCGTTGGTAAACAGCAGCAATCCTTCCGTTGCCTTATCCAGTCTGCCCACGGGCTTTAGCTCCAGATGGCGCAGCTCCTCCGGCAGCAGTTCCATCACCGTTTTGTCGGAAGGATCTTCCGTCGCGGTGATGAAGCCCGCCGGCTTATTCATCAGCACCACCAGACGCCGCTTTCCGCCCATGGGCATGCCGTCCAGCGTTACCTGGTTCCTGCCCGGGTCAATTTTCCAGCTGCCGTCCTTTTCCGGCTTCCCATCCACGAAAACCCTGCCGGTTTTCAAAATCTGCTTGACCTGGCTTCGTGTTCCGGCGCCGCTGTCACAGAGGAATTTATCCAGTCTTTCCATTGCTTTCTCCGTTCTATCCCCCTGGAAAAAATCATAGGCTATGCCATCCAATCATGGCAAGCTGCAGGAGGGATGGTATTATGGTCGTTATGACCGCAAAGGTCGATTTCAAAAAAATACTGCTGATTATCGGAGCTGTTGTGCTGATTCTGGTTGTGGGCATCTACCTGCTGGGCGGCAGCAGGCAGACCATTGCGCCGGTGGATCAGAAGGTAACCGACAACGACGGACGGGTGAAATTTTTGCAGAGCTTCGGCTGGGAGGTTGTTCCCTCCCCCAAGGAATCCAGCCAGGTGCTGATTCCGGCGGAATCCAACCAGGTGTTTGAGCGGTACAACGCGCTGCAGAAGTGTCAGGGCTATGATCTGAGCAAGTTCGCCGGCAAAAAGGTAATGCGCTATGTGTATGAAGTGAAAAACTATCCCGGCGCCCAGGAACCGGTTCTGGCCACGGTGCTGATCTACAAAAACCGGGTCATCGGCGGTGATGTAACAAACACCGCCCCCGGCGGTAAGCTTCAGGGCTTTGCCATGCCGAAGGCACACCGGACGCCCTCCGCCGCACCCGCAACCGAGCCCACGGAAACAACAGAGGTTGTTCCGGAGAGCACACAGTAAACTATAGCATAAATATTCTTTCTTGACAAGAAAGCCCTGCCGTGCTATTCTTGTGACAACTGAATAGGATATCTTCAGGGCGGGGTGCAATTCCCCACCGGCGGTATAGTCCGCGAACGCGAAAGCGCCGAATCGGTGAAATTCCGATACCGACAGTATAGTCTGGATGGAAGAAGATACGCATATGCGTTTTTTCATGCCCTGAGTGTATGCTCAGGGCGATTTTTTACCTATGAGGTGACCGAAACATGGAAAAACTACTTACACAATTGCAGGAAAACGCCACATTTGTATTGATTACCGGCCTCTTTATTGTTGCGGTGGCGCTACTGAGCCATCTGGCTGAACAGAAGCTCCCCCACCTTCGCACAGTATCCGCCGCGCGGCGGGTCAGCATCATCGGCATCTGCTCCGCCATTGCCGTGGTGCTGCACGTGCTGGATTTCCCCCTGGTTTTCCTGGCCCCCGAGTTCTACAAGCTGGACTTCTCCGAAGTGCCCGTCCTTCTGGGCGGCTTCTTTCTTGGGCCAAGCGCGGCTGTTGCCATTGAAGGTGTAAAAATCCTGCTGAAGCTGCTGGTAAAGGGCACCTCCACCGCTTTTGTAGGAGACTTTGCCAACTTCTTTGTGGGCTGCTGCTTTGCCCTGCCCGCTACCATCTGGTATCACACCCACAAGAATAAGACCGGCGCCGTGGTTGGCCTGATTCTGGGCACACTGGTGATGACCGTTCTCGGCACCGCCTTTAACGCCGTTTATCTGCTGCCCAAGTTCTCCGTACTCTATGGCATCCCCATGGATGTGCTCATCGGCATGGGCACCGCTGTGCATAAGCCTGTTTCGGGCGTCTTCTCCTTTGTTGCCCTGTGTGTAGCCCCGCTGAACCTGGTAAAGGGTTCCGTGGTTTCGTTGCTCACCCTTCTGCTCTACAAGCGGGTGGCAGGCCCTCTGTTCCGCATTCATGAGTAATCCCCTTTCCGCCGCTTTTCGCGGCGGATTTTTTTCTTTATTTCTGCCGGCACACGCTGTATAATGTAGAAAACAAGAAAAGGAGCAAACACATGGAATACAGAACCCTTGGAAAAACCGGACTGAAGGTATCCCGCATGGGCTGCGGCGGCATTCCCATTCAGCGTATTGACGCTGATGGCACGAAAGTGCTGATGCACCGTCTTCTGGAAAAAGGCGTCAACTACATTGACACCGCCAGAGGTTACACCGTTTCCGAAGAATACCTGGGCTACGGGCTCACGGGCATCCGGGACAAGTTTATCATTGCCACAAAGGGCAGAGGTCTTACAAAAGAAGACATGGCAAAGGATGTGGCCCAGAGCCTGCGCAATCTGCGGACGGACTACATCGACATCTACCAGTTCCATGACCCCTCCATGGAAAGCCTGGATCGGATTCTGGCTCCCGGGGGCGCGCTGGAAGCTCTTATGGAGGCAAAGGAAGCCGGCACCGTTCGCCATATCGGCATCACCACCCACTCCACGGAAGTATTCCGCCGGGCACTGGAGCTTCCCTGGGTGGAAACCATCATGTTCCCCTACAATATTGTGGAATCCCAGGGCAGCGAGCTGATCCGGGCCTGCGGAGAAAAGAACATCGGCTTCATCTGCATGAAACCCCTGGCAGGCGGCGCCATTGAGGACGCCACGCTTGCCATGCGCTACGTTGCCGGCAACCCGGATGTGAGCGTCATCATCCCCGGCATGGCAGAGGCCTCGGAGCTGGAACAGAATCTGGCCGCGGTGGAGGATACGGCGGCCCTCAGCGCTCTGGAGCTGGAGAAAATCGAAGCCATTCGTTCCGGACTGGGCACCCAGTTCTGCCGCCGCTGCGGGTACTGCGCCCCCTGCACCGTGGGCATCGCCATTCCCCAGGTGTTTACCCTGGAAGGGTATCTGTCCCGCTACGGACTTGCCCAGTGGGCCCACGGCCGGTACGATACCATGGCCGCAAAAGCCTCTGACTGCATCGGCTGCGGCCAGTGCGAAAGCCGCTGTCCCTATCATCTGCCCATTCGCCGGATGCTTGAAAAGGCCGCCGCTTCCTTCGGCAAATAGCAAACCGCCCTTCCGGATTCACAAACCCGGGAGGGCGGTTTTCTGATTGTTCAGCGGATGACCCGAACACGGAGCACACCATCGATCTTTTTCAGATCCTCCACCAGATTCACGGAGGGCTGATGGTCCAGATCCAGCATGGTGTAGGCGTATTCTCCCCGGCTCTTGTTCATCAGGCCCGCGATGTTCACGTTTTCTCCTGCCAAAGCGGTGGTAAACCGGCCCAGAGAATTGGGGATATTCCGGTGCAGAATGGTAATCCGGCCCTGGCTGGCGCAAACGCCCATATCGCAGTTGGGGAAGTTGACGGAGTTGACGATGTTGCCGTTTTCCAGGTAATTCATCACCTGGCTCACCGCCATCTTGGCACAGTTGTCCTCGGATTCCTCGGTAGATGCCCCCAAATGGGGAATGGCAATGCAGCCAGGCATGGACGCCGTCTTCTCATTGGGGAAATCGGTGACATAGCGCTTAACCTTGCCGGACGCCAGCGCTTCCGCCATGGCATCGTCGTCCACCAGAAGATCCCGGGCAAAATTCAGGATGATCACGCCGTCCTTCATCTTGGCAATGGTCTCCGCGTTGATCATATGCCTGGTATCATCCACCAAAGGTGTGTGCAGGGAAAGAATATCGCAGGTAGAGAATACTTCCTCCCGGTTGTTGACCCGATGGATTTGGCTGTCCAGATGCCAGGCGGCATCGATGGAAATAAAGGGATCGCATCCATACACCTGCATTCCCAGCTTCCGGGCCGCGTTGGCAAAGGGGCCGCCTACGGCACCCAGGCCCACGACACCCAGCTTCTGGCCCAGGATCTCATGGCCGGCAAACTGAGACTTGCCCTTTTCCACCTTCTTGGCCACATCCGTTTCCTGAGCGATGGATTTGACCCAGTTGATGCCGCCGACCACATCCCGGCAGCCCAGCAGCAAACCGCACAGAGTCAGCTCCATCACGCTGCGGGCGTTGGCACCGGGGGTATTGAACACCACGATTCCCTGCTCCGCACAGCGGTCCAGGGGAATATTGTTGACACCCGCACCGGCTCTGGCAACTGCCAGAAGGTTCTCGGAAAAGGTCATATCGTGCATGGCGGCACTGCGGACCAGAAGCGCGTCTGCATCCTCCAGGGTTTCAGACTGCTTGTATTCTTTCGTCCAAAGGGCAGTGCCCTTCGGGGAAATCTGATTGAGATAATTTACCTGAAACATTTGGTTACCCTCTCTTCTCTGCCCCAACGGTCAGATTTTCTTTTCAAATTCTTCCATAAACCGGGTCAGCTTCTTCACACCTTCGATGGGCATGGCGTTGTAAATGCTGGCACGCATGCCGCCAACACTGCGGTGACCCTTCAGATTCACAAAGCCTGCGGCGGCTGCCTCCGTTACAAACCGGGCGTCCAGGTCAGGGTCGCCGGTAACAAAGGTGGCATTCATCAGGGAGCGGTCCGCCTTTACAACCTGATTGTGGAAAAGCCTGCTGGAATCCAGATAATCATAGAGGATCCCGGCCTTTTTCACGTTGTAATCCCCCATGGCTTCCAGGCCGCCGTTGCGAAGCAGCCACTTGAACACCTTCCCGCAGATGTAAATGCCATAGGTAGGCGGAGTATTGTACATGGAGCCCGCGTCCGCATGGGTCTTGTATTTCAGCATGGTGGGGGTGCCGGGCAGGACATCCTCCCGAATGAGATCTTCCCGGATAATGGCAATGACTACACCGGCGGGACCAACGTTCTTCTGCGCGCCGCCGTAGATCATGCCGTAGTCCGTAACCTTTACCGGCTCAGACAGGAAGCAGGAGGATACGTCGGCTACCAGAGGCTTGCCTTTTGTATTGGGCAGGGTGTGGAACTTGGTGCCGTAGATGGTATTGTTCTCGCAGATATAGACGTAATCACTTTGTTCACTGATGGGCAGATCGGAACAATCCGGGATATAGGTAAAGTTCTTGTCCGCGGAGGAGGCAACCGCGTTGGCCTGACCAAAGAGCTGGGCCTCCTTCCAGGCTTTCTTGGAGAACTGTCCGGTAATGATGTAGTCCGCAACGCCGTTGCGCATCAGGTTCATGGGCACCATGGCAAACTGCTGGCTGGCGCCGCCCTGCAGAAAGAGTACCTTGTAGTTTTCCGGAATGCCCATCAAGGCGCGCAGATCCTCCTCTGCCTCGTCAATAATCTTCTGATAGGGCTTGGAACGATGGCTCATTTCCATAACGGACATGCCGGTTCCCTGGTAATCCAGCATCTCTGCGGCAGCTTCCCTCAAAACCTCTTCCGGCAGGACCGCAGGTCCCGCGGAAAAATTATAGACTCTCGACATATTCGAAACTCCTCTCATTTCAGCAATTCATCAATCAGCTTATAGCCATCGGGCTGATATACACCGGCGGCCCGGGCTTCCGCCTCGGAAAAGGACGCGATCTTCTTTTCCTGCCGGGTGCTGTCGTACAGCAAATAGGGTACGGGATCGCCGGTATGGGTCCGCACCCGGATGGGTGTGGGGTGATCCGGGAGAATCAGCATCCGGTAATCCTCTCCGGACGCGTCCATGGCTTCCTTCACCACAGCAATCAGCCGGTGGTCCAGATCGGAAATGGATTGGATCTTCTCCTTTACGAGACCCTGGTGGCCCATTTCATCCGGGGCCTCCACATGGACATAGACGAAGTCGCAGCCGTCTTCCAGCAGGGCCTTTACCGCCGCCTGGGCCTTGCCCTCATAATTGGTATCAATGGAGCCGGTGGCA
>JAXEMQ010000159.1:0-3796 GCA_034099845.1 Faecousia sp. | reverse complement strand
AAGAATATGTCCTTTCAACCGCATCGCTCACAGCATTGTTTTCAAGCCTGTTGTATTATCAGCTGGTCGGCGGAGTCATGACTCCGCCCTACAGACGTCATAGAAAAGCCGGGGCATCCCAAATCGGATGCCCCGGAAGTTTTTGAAATCAGCCCCGATATGGCTGCACATATCGTTCGTGGGAAAGGGACGACGGTCGGGCATAGGCGCCGGACACCAGCCCCAGCATGGCGAAAATGGTTACCACGGAGGAACCGCCGTAGCTGATCAGCGGCAGCGTCAGGCCGATAACCGGCATAACACCGATGCACATACCCACGTTGATCATCAACTGGAACATCAGCGCGGAGGCGGCGCCGTAGCACACCAGCCGGCGCATATAATCCTGACACCGGACACCCACATAAATGCACCGGGCAATAATTGCCAGCTCCAGCATCATAATCACCACGCATCCCGCAAAGCCCAGCTCCTCGCCCATGGAGGAGAAAATGTAGTCCGTATGCTGGGCAAACAGGTTACCGCCCTGGGTACGGTTTCCCTTGAACAGGCCCTGACCCATCAGGCCGCCGCCGGTGAGGGACTGAAGATTGATCTTGGAGTGATAGCGTTCGTTGATGCCCTGCGGGTCGATGGTGGGGTCAAACAGGATCAGAATACGGTTTCTCTGATACTGGCCCAGAAACTGCCACAGAATCGGGAACGCCGCCGCGATAGAGCCGATGGCCAGCGCGAACCACCACAGGCTCACGCCGCCGGCAAAAGCCATACCGATAAAAATAAACACGAAAATCAGGGACACGCCCATATCAGAAGACAGTGCCAGATTCAATACCACCAGAATACCCAGATGCATCAGCATGTGAAGGACGGATACCGGGTGGGAAATCCGGTTCTGGTGGGAGGACATAACCGATGCCATAATGATGATATAGGTGATTTTACAAATCTCTGCAGGCTGGACGTTCACGGGAAAGCCCGGAAAGTGCAGCCAGCTTCGGTTGCCGGTGTTGTTGTCCGTGCCGAAGGGAATCAGCAGCAGCAGCAGGAAAATATTGAACGCCACCATCAATCCCCGGTGCTCCGACAAATAGTCCAGATCGATGGAGGACACCAGCGCGTACATGAGCACGCCCAGACCGATGGAGATAATCTGAATCGCAATATATTTAAAGTTGCCGCCGAATTTCTCAGCGGAGGTCGCGCTGGCGATGCAGATCACACCGAACCCCGCCACGACCAGGCAGAGAACCAGCAGAACCATGTCGCCTTTCTTAAAAAAGTCTTTTAATTCTTCTATATAATGGCGCATTTCTCCGCCTCCTTTTTACGCTTCCCGTGGATTATACCATTTCGGGGGCAAAATGTAAATAGCCCAAATGTAAACGTCCTTTGAACAGGCGGCAGTCCCGCCGGACAATGCGTTACGGACACTGGGTGGTTATCGTTACACCATTGGGCGCTGCCCGGTATCGTTTCTGCGTCAAACGTCCGTCACTGTAGGAAAGAACAGGCAGTCCCCCGGACCGGGATGGCAGAAGGTGATGCCTTCCCGCTGCCGGATGAAGGTTTCCACGCTGTCCCCGGAGCAATGGTTCAGGCCCAGCAGAGCAACGCCCAGCCGCCCCAGAGCCGCCACCGTATATTCCACTCTCCGGGTATCCGCTTCCGCCAGATGGATGCCGCCAAAAACCGCGCAAATAGGCTTTCCCAGCAAGGCCCGTACATGGTTTACCATATTGAGAATCCCCGGATGGGCGCAGCCCACCAGCAGCACCAGCCCCTCCCCTGTTTCCAGCGCCAGACAGATCTCGTCCAGAAAATCGTCGGGAACCAGCCCCGCTTCCGTCAACCGCAGGAACCGCTCGGGGATGGTCTCCATAGGCTCCCGCCGTGGGAAGCCGGAAATCACATGGACCCCGGGAATCATCTCCGCCGAACCCTCCACAGGAAGGTGGACTATCCCCTTTTCCTCCAGAAAGCGGCTGTCAAAGCCCGCGGACAGGTTCTTGAAGCAATTCTCGCTTCTGGCGTATTTCGGCGCAAAAAAGCCGGGGCCGGTGTACACCCGGCGTACCGGGTACTGCTCCGCAAGATACCGGAAACCCCCGGCGTGGTCATAGTGGCTGTGGCTGAGCACCACCGCGTCCAGCTTTCGCAGGTCGATGCCCAGCTTTTTCGCGTTATACAGGGTTTTCTCGCTGCTGCCGCAGTCGAACAGAATGCGCTTCCCATGATACGAAATATGCACGGACAGGCCGTGCTCACAAAGCAGGTCCTTCCGCCCGGTAAGCTGATCGTCCATCAAAGCAGTGATTTGCATCATGCGCATTCCCCTTTTCTTCCTCAAACTGAGGAAAGAATAGCATACAATTATTGACTTTCTGTGAATTTTCCGGTATAATTTTGAAGGTTTCCCTGCAAAATCAGGACTTTTTCCAATTGTCCCGCAGGAACACCATAATTGTCAACTGTCAATTGTCAATTCTGAATTTGGAGGTTTTACTATGCAGCGTGAGCATTTGGGGAGCCGTCTGGGCTTCATTCTGCTCAGCGCGGGCTGCGCCATCGGCATCGGCAACGTCTGGAAATTCCCCTGGATGACCGGGCAGTACGGCGGCGGCGCGTTTGTGCTGATCTATCTTCTGTTTCTTCTGGTGCTGGGTGTTCCGGTGCTGACCATGGAGTTTGCCATGGGCCGGGCCGCTCAGAAAAGCCCCCTGAAAATGTATGGACAGCTGAAACCCGGAAGCCGTTGGGGCTGGCACGGCTATGTGTGCCTGCTGGGCAATATCGTGCTGATGATGTTCTACACCACCGTGGCCGGCTGGATGCTCCAGTATTTTGTGGACACCGCCGCAGGTGTTTACGCAGGGCTGGACACTGCCGGAATTGAAGCAAAATTTGGGGAAATGCTGGCGTCCCCCGGAAAAATGGCCTTCTACATGGGCATCGTCGTGGCAGTCGGATTTTCTGTCATTTCCTTTGGCGTCCAGAAGGGGCTGGAACGGGTCACCAAGTGGATGATGATGGTGCTGATTCTTCTCATGTGGGTGTTGGCCTTCCACAGCATGACTCTGTCCGGCGGCTCCAAGGGCCTTGCCTTCTATCTGGTCCCCGACTTCCGGCGGATGGCGGACATCGGAGTGGGCAACGTGATCGTAGGCGCCATGAATCAGGCCTTCTTCACCCTGAGTCTCGGCATCGGCGCCATGGCAATTTTCGGCAGCTACATTGGAAAAGGCCGCGCCCTCATGGGCGAAGCCGTCCGGGTCAGCCTGCTGGATACCATGGTGGCCCTGTGCTCCGGCCTCATCATCTTCCCTGCCTGCTTTGCCTACGGCGTGGACGTGAACAGCGGCCCCGCCCTGATTTTCATGACTCTGCCCAATGTGTTCAACCACATTACGCTGGGGCGGTTCTGGGGCAGCCTGTTCTTCCTGTTTCTGACCTTCGCCGCCTTCTCAACGGTTTTGGCAGTGTTTGAGAACATCGTCTGCTGCGTCAGCGAACTGACCGGGTGGAGCCGGAAGAAGACCTGCTTTCTCTGCTGCGTGGGCATTTTCCTGCTGAGTCTGCCCTGCCTGCTGGGCTACAACCTGTGGCAGAATGTGCGCCCCATCGCCGGACACGACATTCTGGACAGCGAGGATTTTCTGGTCAGCAACATCATGCTGCCCCTTGGTTCTCTGATTTTCGTCCTGTTCTGCACCACCCGTTACGGCTGGGGCTGGGAGAAATTCATGAAAGAGGCCAACGAGGGCACCGGCCTGAAGGTGGCAAAGTGGATGCGGCC
>JAXEMQ010000157.1:0-10651 GCA_034099845.1 Faecousia sp. | reverse complement strand
CTCCCCTGCCCGCTCCAAATCGCCGGTTTTTCTGTTCAGGCGATAGTCGCTGCCAAAAAAATCGGTATAAAGCCAGGCGTCATCCGCATGCAGGTTCAGCTTGCGGATCAGGCCCTCCTGATCATAATTCAGAAACAGCTTTCTGGCAATGGCGGACTGAACCGCGTAATTGTCCCTTTTCTCCATTGGTGTTCCCCTTTCCGTTTCTCAGGTTTTATTTGCAGTATAGCACAAGATGCCAAATAAGCAACGGGTTTTGGATTGGCAAATCTTAAATATTCCTTGAATCGGTTTACTTTTTGGCAAAACAGTGGTAGAATAGAACAGAGTATCGCGAAATGAGTTGATTTGCTTGCATTATGACAATACCCAGGTGATCATCGACCTGGACGCCATTGAAAAAAACATCGATGCGGTCAGGGAAAAGGCCGGTCTGCCGGTGATGGCCATTGTCAAAGCCGATGCCTACGGCCACGGCGCCATTCAGGTTGCCCGGCTTCTGAAGGACAAATGCGCATTCTTCGGCGTGAGCTCCATGCTGGAAGCCATGGAGCTGCGGCGGGCGGGACTGGACAATCCCATTCTGATTCTGGGCTACACCCCGGTATCCGCCTTCCCCACAGCCGTCCGCAACGGGATCCGGCCCTCCATATTCCATTACGAGGATGCTCTGGCCCTTTCCCGCACCGCCGTGGAGCTGGGCGTCAGCAAAGCGCCCTTCCACTTCGCCCTAGATACCGGCATGGGCCGGATCGGCTTTCAGGCCACCACTGCCGCCGCTGACCAATGCGCCCGGATCGCCCGGCTTCCCGGAATCTTCGCCGAGGGTCTTTTCACCCACTTTGCCACTGCCGACAGCGCCGACCTGTCCCGCAGTCAAAAGCAGGCCGAGCTTTTCTACCGGTTCGACTCCATGCTCCGGGAGCGGGGTGTTGAAATCCCCATCCGCCACCTGGACAATTCCGCGGGCATTATGAATTTCAGCCATCCCTGCGAAATGGTCCGCAGCGGAATCATCACCTATGGCCTCTATCCCAGTGACGAGGTAGACAGGTCCCATCTTGCCCTGACCCCCGCCCTTTCCTGGCAGTGCCGCATCACCCACCTGAAGCTGCTGGAAGCCGGCCGGGAAATCAGCTACGGCGGCACCTTTGTGACAACCAAACCCACCATGGTGGCCACCATCCCCGTGGGCTACGCGGATGGCTATCGCCGGAGCCTTTCCGGGAAGTTCCATGTGCTGATCCACGGGAAAGAGGCCCCGATTCTGGGCAGAGTCTGCATGGACCAGCTGATGGTGGACGTAACCCACATCCCCGAAACCAGACTGGAAGACACCGTCATTCTCATCGGGAAAAGCGGAGATGCCCAAATCACCGTTGAGCAGATCGCCGCGGCGGCAGACAGCTTCAATTACGAGCTGGTCTGCGGCATCAGCAGACGTGTGCCCAGAATTTACGTCCGCGGAGGTCAAGTCGTCAACGAGGTCCGCTATCTGCTGGACAACTGACGTCCTGATTCCATAAACAAACAAACCGGAGGTTTCCCATGCCCAATACATACAGGGGCCGTCCTACGCCCCCACGATCCCCCATCGTTCTCATTCTCACCATTCTGATTGCGGTTTTGGCAATCGCGGACATTGCGGTCATCTCTCTTTGCCTGCGCACCCCCAAAAAAGAGGACACCCCAAAGCCCACGGCCAGTCCCGTAGAGACCATCGGTGACCCTACCGAAACGGAAGCTCCCACGGCTCCCGTTTCCACCGCCACCATTCTCTCCACCGGGGATCTGCTGATGCACAAAAAAGTCATCAACAGCGGCAAGCAGGAGGATGGGTCCTACGATTTTGAAAGCATCTTCCGCTACATCGCCCCTTATACCGGCAAGGCGGACTACGCCGTTGCCAATCTGGAAACCACCCTGTGCGGTACGGACAAGGGCTTTGCCTATTCCGGCAATCCCAAGTTCAACTGCCCCGATGCCCTGGTGGACAGTGCCCGGGACGCGGGCTTTGATATGCTGCTCACCGCCAACAACCACAGCATGGACACCACCATTGTGGGCTACAAGCGCACACTGGAGGTGGTGCGGGAAAAGGGTCTGGCAACCCTGGGCACCTATCTCACACCGGAAGAGAAAAAGTGGACCGTACTGGACATCAACGGAATCAAAATCGGCGTCATGTGCTTCTGCTATTCCGACGGCTTCGCGCCGAACGGCAACCCGGTGCTCAACTACAACGAGGTGCCGGAGCCGGGCCTACTCAGCTACTTCACCTATGACAAGCTGCCGGAATTCTACACCCTGGCCCAGACCTATCTGGACGAAATGAAGGCCGCAGGCGCGGAGGCCACCCTGGTATATATGCACTGGGGTGAGGAATACAAGCTTACCGCCAACAAGGACCAGCAGGCCATGGCTCAAAAGCTCTGCGACATGGGCGTTGACGCCATTGTGGGCAGCCACCCCCATGTGTTGGAGCCTGTGGATTTGCTGCAAAGCACCACCGATCCCAACCACGCGACAGTGGTTCTCTACTCTCTGGGCAACGCCGTATCCAATCAGCGCAAGGAAGAAATGACCACCCTTACCACCGGTGAAACCGAAGACGGCGCCCTTTTCAGCGTCACCTTCGCCAAATACCCGGATGGAACCGTCTGCCTGGATGCCGTTGAGCTGATCCCCACCTGGGTGAATATGCACGCCAACAACGGAAAGACCGAGTACAACATCATCCCCCTGGATGTGTCCATTGCCACCCAGTGGCAGGAACGCTTCGGCCTGACCGATGTCCAGATCCTGAATGCCAAAGCATCCCTGAACCGTACCAATCAGATCGTTTCCCAGGGACTGGAAAAAGTACAGAGCTACCTTTCCGGTCAGAAAGAAGCCGGAGAAGCCCCTGCGTCTATGGATGACGCTGCCTAAGGAGGAAATACATGCCCTTTTTCAATCGTAAAAAACAAGGCTCTGCCATTGTCGGTGTATTGATCGCGCTGATCATTGTGCTGCTGATTCTCAATGCCGGCGCCATCTGGCTGTGCGTTTCCATCCCCGCCGCCCAGGCGCCCGCCCCCACGGAGCCTCCCACCATCGCCACGGAGGAAGCCACGGAGCCTCCCACCACAGAGCCGGAGACGGAGCCCCCCACAACCATGCCGGAGCCGGAGCATGAGGTGTCCACCGCCACCATTCTCTCCACCGGCGACGTTCTGATGCATATGCCGGTCATCGGGTCCGGTTCCGGCCCCGACGGCTACAACTTTGATTCCATTTTCCGCTTTGTAACCGATGAGATTTCCGCCGCGGATCTTGCGGTTGCCAACCTGGAAACCACCCTGGCCGGCACCGACAACGGCTATCAATACTCCGGTTTTCCCAATTTCAACTGCCCCGATGCCATTGTGGACGCTCTGAAGAACGCGGGGTTTGATATGCTGCTCACAGCCAACAACCACAGCTACGATACCACCCTTGTGGGCTTCAAGCGCACACTGGAGGTGGTTCGGGAGGCAGGCTTGGAAACCCTGGGCACCTATCTGTCCGCGGACGAGCAGAAATGGACCATTCAGGATGTGAACGGCATCAAAATCGGTCTGTTGTGCTACACCTACGCCACCGGTGTAGGCTCCAACGGCAGCCCCCAGCTCAACGGAAACGCCCCCATCAGCGAACCGGGCCTGTGCAATTACTTCACCTACAACAACCTGCCTGCCTTCTATTCCGAGGTGGAAACCTACCTGCAGGAAATGAAGGATGCCGGAGCGGAGGCAACCATGCTCTATATCCACTGGGGTGTGGAATACCAGCTCTCCGCCAACCAGGATCAGGCCAACATCGCCCAGCAGCTCTGTGATCTGGGCGTGGACGTCATCGTGGGCGGCCACCCCCATGTGGTGCAGCCTGTGGATCTGATTGAAAGCACGGTAGACCCCAACCACAAAACCGCCATACTCTACTCCATGGGCAATGCCGTATCCAATCAGCGCGCCGGAAACATCAGCACCATCAACACCCCCCATACGGAGGACGGTGTGTTCTTTAAGGTCACCTTCTCCAAGTATTCCGATGACACCGTATACTTAGACCGTGTGGAGGTGGTTCCCACCTGGGTGAACCTGAACACCAACAACGGCTCCCGGCAGTATAACATCGTCGCTCTGAATGACAGCACCCGGGACCAGTGGAAGGAAACCTACAATATGACCGAAAATGAATTCAATGCCGCCCAGCGTTCCTATGACCGGACCATTGCCCTGGTCAATGACGGTCTTGTAAAGGTTCAGGAGTACCTGGACCAGCAGAAGCAGGATCGGGAGGAATTCTACCTGGCCCAGGCGCAAAACGCCGCCGCATAAGGAGAGACTATGGATCTGACCCCCTATTTTCAAAGTGTGCTGGAACTGGATACAGCCCCTGTTGTGCTCTGCGACCGGAACCATACCATCCTCTATATGAACCCGGAAGCTGCCCGGCGGTATGCCAAACGGGGCGGATTCGGTCTGGTGGGCAAAAGCCTTCTGGACTGCCACAACGAGGCGTCCCGGACTGCCATTGCGGAAATCCTTTGCTGGTTTGAGGAAGATCCCCGCAACAACCGGGTATTCACCTTCCGCAATGACAAAGAGCGCAAGGATGTGTATATGATCGCCCTTCGTGACGGCACCGGAACGCTCATCGGCTATTACGAAAGGCATGTTTTCCGGGCCCCTGAAACCCGGGCGCCCTACTCACGCATAAAAGACGAATAGCCAAAAAACGTGACTGTCCCGCAAAGGACAGCCACGTTTTGCTATTCTCTCTTCTCCGCGTCACGTTTGGTCAGATCCACCGTACCGGCAGGATGCTCAGGCGGCGCGTAAACGGAATAGAGTTTCAGGGGGACACTCCCCACATTGAGAATGTTATGCCAGGTTCCCGCCGGAACCAGAATCGCAAAGCTCCCGTCCGCACGCTGCTGCTTTGTCAGCTCATTGGGGGAGCAGCCCATCTTCACCAGGGCGCAGCCGCTCTCTATCCGCAGGAACTGGTCCGTATGCTCGTGCCGCTCCAGACCGATCTCACCGCCTACCGGGATGCACATCAGCGTCAGCTGCAAATGCTTCCCGGTCCAGAGCGCTCTTCGGAAGGCGCTGTTGCACCGGGTCCCCCGGTCGATGTTCACCACCGCGGGATCCGGTCCCAGATCCGACATGGGCATTTCCTCATGGTGCCATTTGCTGAATTCCATCGCCATCGCCTCCGGAAACAGTTTATGCGCGAAGGGCTCCGGCTATGCGAAAACAGTCCGCTTTTCCCAAAGACAATTGTATACCGGTTTCCATTTCTCATGTCCTTTTGTACCAGAATATCAGCGGAGCAGTCAAACAGATAGGTCCGCCGCACAACAACAAAAAACCACGCCATTCGCGTGCTTCTCTCTTTGGTGGACGATATAGGACTCGATCAAATAAAGGAGCATTCGGCATCGAGCCGCCGAATGGTGACAGCCCGCAGGACTGTCACCATTTTAATGGGTTCGAGTCCTCTCTCTAATACCATACCAAAAAGAAGAACCACATCCCTGCGGAATGTGGTTCTTCTTTTTGGTGGACGATATAGGACTCGAACCTATGACCTTCCGCACGTCAAGCGGATGCTCTAGCCAGCTGAGCTAATCGTCCGTCGGAACAGTTAGGATTATACAGGATGGGGGCAGAAATGTCAAGCATTATTTTTCCTTTTCCCTGTTTTTTCCTTCCCCGGTTCCAAGAGTGCAGCCCGTTACTACGTCACGCCGGCGGCTTCCAGCAGCGTTTGCATAACCTGCCTGCAGGATTCCGGCCAGGGGTAGCTGTCGGTCCGGCATCCGGCGGTATCCAGAAGCTCCTGGGCGGTATCCCCCATCAGCCGGTCATAGGTATCCTTGATGAGCTCCAGTTTCTTCAGGGTTTCCTCCGGATCCTTCTTCCCCTGAAGCCAGCCGTTGACCGCGGTGCGCAGCTCGCTTTCGCTGACTCCGGCGGTTTTGCACCAGTCCAGCAGCCGGACGGTATAGGGCACCGCTGTCAGGGTGCAGCCCGCGGTGCCGGGGAACACATTGTCTTCGATGCCGTCCAGAATGCTTTTGAGCTCCTCGCTGCCCTGCAGCTGAACGGCAGCCAGACTGCTCTGGGTCTGCTGGGGCATAGTGGGCACCGTGGTCTGGCTGATTGCGGGCTTTTGGCCGCAGGCGGCCATGCCGAACAGCAGGGCACAGCACAGCGCGCCCCCAGCCGCCTTTTGCAGGGTGTTTTTCATTCTTTTCCTCCCCATCGTCATTGGGCATGGGCCCTGAAGCAAATCCATTCGGTTACATAACGCCGATTCACACCTCTGCATTATACTGGTTTGGCTGTCAAAATCAAGGGGCTTATGAAAGTTTTCATAATTATTTCACATTTCCTAAATATCTGCCAAGGGCCGGATTGTGGTTGTCTTCCCGCCAGGCCGCAATGATTTCCTCCACCTCGTTGGGGCCCGTCAGCGGAACAAACACCAGGTTATCCGCGTGATACAGCTTGCTGGTTGAGTAATCCGGCAGGATGGAAATGCCCTGTTCCGAAGCCACCATCATCAGAATGCTTTCCGTATCCGAGGAGCGGAACAGAATATTTGGCTGGAACCCGGCCTCCCGGTACAGGTCCATATAGAAGTTATCCCCGTAGGAATCGGTAGACGCCGAGGGAGACATATAGAGAATGCTTTCCCCCATCAGGTCCTTCCGGCTGAGACTCCGGCGTTCTGCCAGGGGATGCCGGTTGTACAGCGCCACCACCAGCCGCACCTGCTCCACCGTCCGGTACGTCACTTCCGGATTCTGCTTCAGGTTCGTGCTGTCCCAGGTGAACACCAGGTCGTATTCTCCGCCCAGGAGCCCCGCCGCCAGAACATCCGTGGTGCCCCGGTAGAAGCTGATGAGAATATTGGGATTGTCCCGGTGGAACCGCTGGATCCACACGGAAAGGTCGCTGCGCTCGTAGCCGCAGACGTAGCCCACCTTCAGACTGCCGGACATTCCGATGGAGGCGTCATGTACCAGATCCACCGCCCGGGTCATGCGATCCAGAATGGCTCTGGCTTCCAGCAGGAAAGCCTTTCCGGCGCTGGTCAGGCAGACCGGCCGGGTACTCCGGTCGAAGAGTCGGCAGCCCAGGGTCTCCTCCAGTAGCCGGATCTGCTGGGTAATGGCTGTCTGGGATACAAAATAGCGCTCCGCCGCCCGGGTAAAGCTGCCGGTTTCCGCCGCCGCCACAAAATAACGAAGCTGATTCTGATTCATACCGCACCCCATATCATAAGTTTCTCTTATTATATTATCCAATATCCCCCATTGTCAATCCGATTTTTGGGGTATAAAATAAGAATACTTTGAAAATAGGAGTATGGAAATGGAAAGAGAATCCTTTCGGTCCCGCCTCGGCTTTTTGCTGGTCAGCGCGGGCTGTGCCGTAGGCATCGGCAATGTGTGGAAATTTCCCTATGTCGTGGGGCAGAACGGCGGCTGCTGGTTTGTGGCCCTGTATTTGCTGTTTCTCGTGATCATGGGTCTGCCGGTGCTGACCATGGAGCTGGCGGTGGGACGTGCCAGCCGCAAGAGCGCCGTCCAGGGCTACAAGGCTCTGGAAAAGGCGGGCAGCCACTGGCACATTCACGGCTGGTTTGCCATTCTGGGCTGCTATCTGCTGATGATGTACTACACCACCGTTTCCGGCTGGATGGTGAGCTACTTCTACAAATTCGCCGCCGGCCGGTTCCCCGCCCAGGTGGACGCCGCATTCTGCGAGGAGACCTTTGCCCAAATGCTGGCTTCCCCCAAAGAAATGACCTTTTGGATGACGGTAACCGTTCTGCTGGGCTTTTTCATTTGCAGCCGGGGCCTGCAGGCCGGTCTGGAAAAGATCAGCAAGTTCATGATGACCGGTCTTCTGATTCTCATTGTGGTGCTGGCCGTTCACAGTCTAACCCTTTCCGGCGCGGGAGAGGGCCTGCGCTTCTATCTGGTGCCCAACTGGGAGAATGTCCGCTCCGCCGGTGTGGGCAATGTGATCGCGGCTGCCATGAATCAAGCGTTTTTCACCCTGAGTCTGGGTGTGGCCGCCATGGAGATTTTCGGCAGCTACATGAGCAAGGACAACACCCTGGCCGGTGAAGGCGCCCGGATCTGCGCCCTGGACACCTTCGTAGCCCTGATGGCGGGCCTTATCATCTTCCCTGCCTGCTTCAGCTACGGCGTGGACGTAAACGCCGGCCCCAGCTTGATTTTCATCACCCTGCCCAATGTCTTTGTGAATATGCCCGGGGGGCGAATCTGGGGCAGCCTCTTCTTCCTCTTTATGACCTTTGCCAGCTTCTCCACGGTCATCGCCGTCTTTGAGAACCTGATGTCCTTCTGTATGGACACTCTGAGCTGGAACCGGAAAAAGGCCGCTACGCTCAACTGCCTGTTCATTCTGGCTGCCAGTATGCCCTGTGTGCTGGGCTACAACGTCTGGAGCAATCTCCACCTGATTGGCGCCCGGGATGTGCTGGACAGCGAGGATTTCCTGGTCAGCAATCTGCTGCTGCCCCTGGGCTCCCTGATTTATCTGTTGTTCTGTGTCACCAAATGGGGCTGGGGGTTTGAAAACTACCAGAAAGAAGCCAACACCGGCAAGGGTCTGAAAATCGCCGGGTGGATGAAGCCCTACTTCCAGTTTGTGCTGCCCATCCTGATTCTGGTGATCCTCATTCAGGGGCTGCTGTAATCATCCAAACATCAGACAGCAAACGGAGCGTATCGACACCGATACGCTCCGTTTGCGCTTGAGAAAAACCTTTCGGGCTTTCTGCGGTCTGCCCCGCTTTCCTACCTTATGAATGGGGCGAATCGATTTTTCCAATTCCAAAACACCCATTGTTTTCCGGATCATCGGGCAGGTCTATCCATTCTTCCGTTCTTCCTGAATATCCCGGATCAGATGCGCGAGAAACTCTTTGCATTTTCCGCAGCCTTTGCCCGCGCCGGTCGCGTCCATAACCTGCTGTAAGGTGTTCGCTCTATTTTGAATGGCATCCTCAATCATGCCATAGGTGACATTTTTGCAATGACAGGCTTCTTTTCTGCGATTCAAAACACCGTTCCTCCTCAATTTGTCCGATTTATAAATCGTCAGCCCCCACACTTCCGGCAGGGCAGGCGGATGCCGCATTTCCCGGAGAACCGAAGGGCGTTTTCATGGGCCATGCCGGCAAGGCCCGATTTGGGGGGCTTTTGCATCATACTATCACACAGAAGAAAAGAATGCAAGAACAGCCGCAAAGGTGCGGGCCTATGTATCCTGTGAACACCCTACTTTTCCGGGGCAGAAAATCCGCTCCAATTCTGGAAATTCTTCCTGTTTCGTGCTATAGTGAAGAAAACACGGGGAGGTGACGTATTATGGGCGCCAGATACAGCATTTACGCCGACTGGAATCCCTGGCACGGATGCACCAAAATCAGTCCGGGCTGCAAATACTGTTATGTCTACCGACAGGACGAGATGTACGGCTCCGCCACCCAGAGCAGCCTCTGCCGGAAAACCGGGGCTTTTGACCTCCCCATCCGGAAAAAGCGGGACGGGAGCTATAAAATCCCCCCTGGAAAAATCGTCTTTACCTGCTTTACCTCTGATTTTCTGCTCAAGGACGCGGACCCCTGGCGGGAGGAATGCTGGAAGATGATCAAAAAACGTTCCGACTGCTATTTCTATTTCTTCACCAAGCGCATTGACCGGCTGGCCCAATGCCTGCCCCCCGACTGGGGCGGCGGCTACGAAAATGTGATCATCGGCTGCACCGTGGAAAATCAGGACCGGGCCGATTTCCGGCTGCCCATCTTTCTGGACCTGCCCATCCGCCACCGGTCCATCATCGCCTCTCCCCTTCTGGAGG
Organism: Faecousia sp.; assembly: GCA_034099845.1. Classification (GTDB taxonomy): domain Bacteria; phylum Bacillota; class Clostridia; order Oscillospirales; family Oscillospiraceae; genus Faecousia. Next base: position 716 of record JAXEMQ010000157.1, on the reverse strand, counting down.
CCCTGGATCTGCGGGCCTACCTGGACCCCGATAAAATCGAGGAGCTGTCCACCGGCGGGGAATCCGGTGTGCAGGCCCGGCCCTGCGACTATGACTGGATCCTGAGCCTGCGGCAGCAATGCGTGGAAAAGGACATTGCCTTCCGGTTCCATCAGACCGGCGCACACTTCTACAAGGACGGGAAATACTACCGCATCCGCAGGCGGGATCAGCTGGCCCAGGCCGCAAAGGCAAATATTGATTACCGGATTTCCGACTATTATCTGCCGGAAAAGGTGGCCAAAGCCCTGCATTTCCAGCCGGATACCCCAGAACAGACCACATTTCTGGATGATGAAAAAGGTGCTGTCTAGGGAAGACTTGCACAAATCCTGAGATTGCCACACCAGCCTGCGGGCTGGTTCGCAATGACAGGTTTCTTGGTCAAAAAAAATCCGAACATGGGGGAAATCCCATGTTCGGATTGTTTTATTGGTCCCTCTCTTTGGCGATCCGCAGGGCGCCCATGGTGGCAGGCACGGCGCTGACAATCACAGGGGCCAGCTTTTCCATGGCTTCCACCGCCTGGGCCCGAAAGCAATCGCTGACCATCAGGCTGCCGGCGAGAACGATTTTCAGATCCGTCTCGCCCTTGGCCCGGAGCTGCTCCAGCATCTGCCCGGCGTAGCCGGTGAGCTTTTCAGCGGCCTCCTGGCGGAGTCTTCTGCACAGGGGGG
>JAXEMQ010000155.1:0-6240 GCA_034099845.1 Faecousia sp. | reverse complement strand
ACTGCGAGCTTCAGCGGATCTTTTGGCCCAATCGTGCAGTATGAAAAATGGGGAATACATCCAGTATTCCCGCATTTTCCATACTTTCGCCTGGGTCAAAACACTGGCCGAATCTCCTTGCCCCATTATGCGGTGCTGCCTTAGAAAAATTCACACATACTGTCATAAAATTACTGTTGACAATCATGTGATTATGTGTTATAGTCTTGTTATTACAAAGAAAGGGGTGATTCTCATGCAGTGGATCTTACCCGGCACCGTTTTACAATCCGATACGTGCCAGGCAGACAAGGCTTCCGAAACCTTCGCCGCCATGTTCCTGGCAGGCGATCTGCAGCTGGGTCAGGTTTGTGCCGTCACCGGGCTGGAGCCCTACATCATCCAGAACTGGGTCCGGCGGGGCTACCTCTCCCCTCCCGTCAACAAAAAATACAGCCTCAACCAGCTCTGCCGAATTCTGAACATCAACCTGCTGCGGGGCTGTTTCCCACTGGAAACCATCTGCACTCTGCTGAGTTATGTCAACGGAAGGCTGGACGAGGAGAGCGATGATCTGATTGACGACAATGCCCTCTACGGCATTTTCGTCAGGCTGGCGGCTTCCGTAAAAAATCAGCGCTTCGATCTGGAAACCGCCATTGCCCAGTCTCTGGAAAATCTGCCGGAACGGATGCCCGGCGCCAATGAACGCATCCAAAAAGCCCTGAAAGCCATGCTGCTGGCCTGGGTCAGCGGAGAACTCCGGGCTCAAGCAACCGCATTGACGGACGAAATGGAAAGGATGGAACATTAAATGGAAGAAAACGGCACCTACCGCTGGTCCGCGCCCAAACCCAAAAAGCAGCCGAACCTGAAAAAAATCAAGCGCACCGCCCTGCTCACGATTCTCCTCGCGGTTATTATCGTCTTCGGTCTTACCTGCTACTACACCGTGGACGATAAGCAGCAGGCGGTGGTCACAACCTTCGGCAAGGTCACGGACATCACCGATGCCGGTGTCCACCTGAAGCTGCCCTTCGGCATCCAGCAGGTGGAAAAGGTGGATGTAAACGTGTACCAGAAGATCACCCTGGGCTACAACCCCGTTGGCAGCGGCTACACTGTGGACGATCGGGAGAGCGCCATGATCACCGGCGACTACAACATTGTCAACGTGGATTTCTTCGTGGAGTACAAGATTTCCGACCCGGTGCAGTACCTCTACTCCTCCAACGATCCGGAGAGCATTCTGCGCAATCTGGTTCAGAGCCAGGTGCGCAACGTGGTGGGCTCCTCCACCGTGGATTCGGTACTGACGGACGGCAAGGAAAACATCCAGATGCAGGTCCGCAATCTGGTAACCGACATTCTGAATCAATATGACATTGGCCTTTCCCTGGTGGATGTGAAGATTCAGGACGCGGAACCCCCCACCCAGGAGGTCATCGAGGCCTTTAAGAATGTGGAAACCGCCAAGCAGCAGGCCGAAACCGTAATCAACGACGCGAAGGCCTACAAAAATGCCCAGCTCCCCCAGGCCCAGGCCAAAGCGGATAAGCTGATTCAGAACGCCCAGTATCTGAAGGAAAAGCGCATCAACGAGGCCACCGAACAGGTCGCCATGTTCAACGCCATGTATCAGGAATACGCCCTCAACCCCCAGGTCACCAAATCCCGGATGTATTATGAGGCCATCTCCCAGATCATGCCGGGGGTAAAGCTCTATATCAATACAAGCGGCAGCAGTGATGTGCAGATGCTGCTGCCCCTGGAAGACCTGGTTTCCGAAGGAGGAACCGCAAAATGAAAAAAAGAAATATCTTTCTGATCGTACTGATTTTGCTGGCCGTTCTGGTCATTTCGGGCAGCTTCTTCACCGTCCGGGAGGATGAATACGCCTGCACCGTCCGGTTTTCCAAAATCATCTCCACCACGGGAGAAGCCGGTCTTCACTTCAAGGTGCCCTTTGTGGACAGCGTCAAGTATTTCACCAAGGCCACCCAGCTCTACGACATTCCCCCTTCCGAGGTGCTGACCTCCGACAAGCAGAACATGACCGTGGACTGCTACATTCTCTGGTCCATTGACGATCCCAAGCTCTTCTACCAGCGGCTGGGCACCACCGGCAATGCCGAGCAGCGGCTGGACGCCCTGACCTACAACGAGCTGAAAACCGTCATGGGCACCCTGGCCCAGGCGGACATTGTGAATATGGAGGACGGTGCCAAGCGGAATGACATCTACAATTCCATTGCCACCGATGTGGACAATCTGGCCCGTACCTACGGCATCCGGGTGGAGGACGTAAAGATCAAGCAGTTTGATCTGCCGGAATCCAACCTGAACGCCGTATACAACCGGATGATTTCCGAACGGAACCAGATTGCCGAAAAGTACACCGCCGACGGCAACTACGAAGCCTCCATCATTCGAAACGACGTGGATAAGCAGGTAAACATTCTGGTTTCCAACGCCAAGGCAGAGGCCGCCAAGCTGGAAGCCGAGGGTGAAGGCGAATATATGCGGATGCTGGCGGAAGCCTATCAGACCAAGGATCAGCAGGAGTTCTACGAGTTCACCCGGGCGCTGGACGCCATGAAGGAAAGCCTCACCGGTGAGGAAAAGACCGTGATCCTGGACAAGGATTCCAAGCTGGGACAGATCCTCATGGGGAATCACTAAACAAAACTATTTCATGTGAAACAACGAAAAGATGGCTGTCAGTCTGGCAGCCATCTTTTTTGGTCAGCGGTAAGATGATTTGCATAAGAAGGATTTTGAGAATTGACAATTGACAATGAACAATTGACAATTATGGTATCCCTTCGGGATGAATTTGAATAATTTTGATTAGAATATACAAAGAAATCAAGAGTTCTTCCGGATTATCGAATTTTTTTCATTTATCCCCGAAGGGGATTCCTTCATTGTCAATTATCAATTGTCAATTGTCAATTCAGCTAAAGCTCCCTTTAGTTCTGCATCCTTATCTGTTGCTCCGTAATCGGCTGGTAGGCAATCAGCTCGCACCCATCCAGGTTCTCGTGGTGCATATCCACGGCGGAAATCTGGTGGTTGTCATAGGTGGTATAATAGTAGATGCCCTTGCTTACATTGCAGCAGCAGGTATACAGGGTGATTTCAAACTCCCCTTCTCCCAGCTTGCACAGGCCCCGCTGCTGATCCACGCTGCCCAGGATGTGGAAAAACTGGCTGATGGAGGACAGTTCATCGGAACCGGACAGGGAATTGAGCTTGGTAAAGGCCACTCTTACAAACCGGGACTGACTGCTGAGGTCACCGGGCAGACCCATGCCGCCCATGCCCCGGCTGTAAGCGTTGAGCTCGGTGCCAAAGGTGTTCTCCGGGGTGCCGATGCCCAAGGCGCGGTAGTTGTTCAGCTGGAACATCTGGTACGGGAAGGGCGGATTGTTGGTGAGCACCCCCACGGGATTGTCATAGATGTGAAGCCCCTCGGCTGTGATTTCCAGGGTGATGCAGTCGTTGGCATCTGCCACAATCCAGTGCAGCTGGGCCAGGGGCAGACTGGGCAGGAAGGGAATGTCCACCAGATTGAGGTTTTGCAGCTTTTCCCTTACCTGGGAGACATTTTCGCAGGTTCCCAGAAGCCAGGGAATCAGCTCATATTGGGCGATGTTGTCCTTTCCTTCCGCTTCCGGGAAAAAGGCGCAGTTGCCCACAAAGTTGAGCCCGCACATCCCCAGACCCTTTTCATTGAAGGCCTCATAGTAGAGGGGGGTATTCTCCATCATGGCCCCCATGCCGATGAGGGCATAATGGCGGGTCAGGGGTTCTCCGCACTTCAGGCGGATGGGATAATTGCGGGGGGTAATCAGGATTCTGTCCCCGTAGGAACGCTCATAGTCCAGGGTTCTGCCCATGTAGAAGTCCTTGGTTTTGTAGGTGGCGGCAGTGCACATAGGAAACTTCCTTTCTGTATTAGAATGATAAAATTGACAATTGATAATTGACAATTGAAAATGAAGGAATCCCCTTCGGGGATAAATGAAAAAATTTGATAAGTCGTTTGTTCTAATCAAAAATATTTAAATTCATCCCGAAGGGATACCACAATTGTCAACTGTCAACTGTCAATTGTCAATTGTCAATTGTCAATTCGATAAAGCCCTTATCCCTGATGAAACCGAATCACGAGGATTCTTTCTTCTAGTATACCCTCCAAAAAGAAACACAAACGAAACAAAAAGCAAAAATCCCCGCCAAAAGGCAGGGATTTTCTATTTTCCCAGTCTCTTTTCCAGGGTATAGGCATTGAGAGAGGTCAGATGCACCTGGGTCATGCCATACTCCGCCGTGAGCACAAAGGATTTGGGCAGATCGTCACAGGGAACCACCTGGCCCAGGGCCTCGGCGTTGTCCAGAAAATCCCGGGTGCGCCTGGAGGTGGTGGTATTGTCCAGGTCAAAAATGCCCACAATGCTGCTGTCCCGGACCGACATATCGTTGCCGATGGATAGATACATGAGAGACCTCCTAAAGGCGGCAGTGCCGCCGGACAATGCGTTACGAACGCTGGTTCCGCCCATAACATCCTCTGGGCCCCTCGACCAGAAACTTGTACCACAAATTATGGCTTGTTGAGGTGGCAAGGCGGCAGTGCCGCCGGACAATGCGTTACGAACGCCGGTTCCGCCCATAACATCCTCTGGGCCCCTCGACCAGAAGCTTGTACCACAAATTTTGGCTTGTTGAGGTAGTGCGGAGCGTCCTTGGCTCCCCCTTTGGGGGAGCTGGCACGGCGTTAGCCGTGACTGAGAGGGCCCTCTCCGCCCTGCGGGCACCTCTCCCATTGGGAGAGGCAAGGGATTGTCAATTGTCAATTTTGCGCAGCTGTGCCTGCCCAACCGCCAGCTCATCGCAGCGGTTGTTTTTGGGATTCTCGGCGTGCCCTTTTACCCAGTGATAGTGGACCTCATGCCGCTGGGTAAGCGCCAGCAGCTCTTCCCACAGATCTGGGTTCAGGGCCGGCTTTTTGTCGCTTTTGATCCAGCCCTTTTTCTTCCAGCCCCAGGCCCAGCCCTTTTCCAGAGCGTCGATTACATACTTGGAATCGGAGTACAGCTCCACGATGCAGGGCTCTTTCAATGCTTTCAGCCCTTCAATCACCGCCGTCAGCTCCATCCGGTTGTTGGTGGTCCGGTTTTCTCCCCCGGACAGCTCCTTTTCAATGCCCTGGTAGCTGAGAATGGCCCCCCAACCCCCGGGTCCGGGGTTGCCGGAGCAAGCCCCGTCCGTATAGAGGGTTACGGTTTTCATTCCTGGTTCTCCCGGACTTCTTCGGATTCTTCCTGCTCCACCCGTTCGATAGACACCACCTTATTGCCCTCGTCGATGCGCATAACGATGACGCCCTGCACATCCCGCTTGTAGACATTGATGGAGGAGGCGGGAATCCGGATGATGACGCCGCCGTTTTCAATCAGCATCACATCGTCCTTGTCGCCCACCACACGGCATCCGGCAATCAGCCCGGTCTTGGGAGTGATGTTGTAGTTCTTCAGGCCCTTGCCGCCCCGGCTCTGGGGAATCTTTTCCCCGTCGGGACCGGTGCGCAGGTACTCAGGCAGGTTGGTGCGCTTGCCGTAGCCGTTTTCGGTGACGGTGAGCAGGGTTTTCCCCTCTTCCGCCTTTTCGGCGCCTACCACATAGTCCTCTTCATTCAGGCTGATGCCCCGAACGCCGCCGGCATCTCTGCCCGTGCAGCGAACATCGGTTTCGTTGAAGCAGATGGCCATGCCCTGGGCGGTGGCCAGGATGATGTTGTCGCTGCCGTTGGTGCGGATCACGTTGATGAGATGATCGTCCTCCTCCAGGGTCAGTGCCCGGATGCCGCCCTTCCGGTTGGTCTTCAGGGCCACAAAGGGCAGCCGCTTGACCACACCCTTCCGGGTTGCCATCAGCAGATATTCATGGTCGTTGAATTCTCTGGTCACCACCATGGCGGTAACGGTCTCTCCCGGTTCCAGAGGCAGCACATTGACAATGGCGGTGCCTCTTGCCGTCCGTCCGGCCTCGGGAATCTGGTAACCCTTCCGGTGATGGACCCTGCCGGAATCGGTGAAGAACAGAATGTGATCATGGGTGGAGGCAATGTTCAGGGACTTTACATAATCCTCTTCCTTCAGATTCTGGGCATTCACGCCCCGGCCGCCCCGGCTCTGGGTCCGGTAGGTGTCCACAGGCATCCGCTTGATATAGCCCTGATTGGAGAGGGTAAAG